>NZ_JBHWYR010000020.1:0-73237 GCF_042728695.1 Bacillus sp. NPDC060175 | reverse complement strand
GATTTGGCTAATAATTGCTGGAGCAGCAATGTTTTTACTTTTAATAAAACATAACGGCTATCCAAATGTTTGGCCTTTTATTATTGTTTATACATTAGGAATGATATGGCAATTGAACCCTAAAACTAGGAAGAAATTTGCAGTTGGTTCTGGAACATTGGAACAAAAAAAGTGGGCTAATTTTTCAATGATGCTTTTGGCTATTTTAGTTTTTCTCATTTTTCATTTTGTCGGCGATGATTATAGAAATTGCTGGCTATTAATTCTTTTAGCTGTAGGTATTCATTTCTTAATGTTTATTCCCGTACATGGAAAAATGATGTTTTTGCTGTCCGTTATTTTAATATTCAATTCATTTATAGGATTAATCATTACCAACGTAAATCTAGATGTATTTTTTGTAATAGATGGTTTAGTGAAAATTTTAGTTGGTGTAATTTTTATTAGGTTAAGTCCTATTGATTTTTAAAATACAGTTGATAAATATATTAGAAAAGAAGGCGTAGTATGATATTTTTTATGTTAGCTATTAGTGTAGGATTAATATTTTTTGTTCATTATATAACGAAACAGATGTTTAAATACGAAGTAAATCACTCAAGTTCAAAAAAACGCTTTTTAATAAATCTTTTGCAATTTGTTAGATTTGCACCAGTAATTGTATTACTTGTAATATACATACTGGTTTTAACAACTTTGCATACGAAAACAGGTATTCGACTATCTCATGCATGGTATGCTGCGCAATTTTGGGCTTATTATACGTTTTTGTATTGTATTTATATGATAACTAGGAAAAAATTGCTTCTGTTTTCCATGGTTATAGCCTTAATAATGGCCATTTATTACACTCCGTTGTTCCACTTTGAAAACCAATTTATAGGATTGTATGTAATTGTCGCTGATGTTTGCGGAATTTTAATGTTTATAAATTTATGGATGTCGATATCGAAAGTTTTAGTCGGAATGAAAAATAGGTAATACTTTTGGTTCCTGTAATTGACGTAACAGAAATACTAGATGTAGTACAAAAATTATAAAAAAGGCGGTGGAAATGAATCCACCGCTTTTTTATATGCTAGTTTTTCACGCTTTCATTTGTTGATTTTCTTCAAATGATTGAAAATCACGCCAGATCTCATTCATCTTCCGTCTACCAATATCAACCATCGGATTAAATTGAATCGCAGCATGACGACGAACGGAGTGAACATTTTGAATTGCTTGTTGTAAATGTTTTTCAACCGAATTAGATGTTTTATTAGCCTGTTTTACGATTGAATATCCAGCGACAGTACCTTGCGCCATCGCGATTTTCCCGCTTTCAATTCCGGTAATATTTCCAGCTACAAATAAACCTGGAAGAGGGGTTTCCATTTCTTCTGAATGAAGCGGGACATGTCCGCCTAATTCCGGAATGTAATGGAAAGGGCATCCCGCTACAGCGGCAAGTTCAGCAAGAGGGTATAAACCTCCGGCAATGCAAACAAAATCTGCCTCATATATCTTTTCTGATCCATTAATAACATTTCCATTAGAATCAATGTTAGCAACACGAACACCTTCAACTTGATCTGTACCGATAATTTCAAGTGCAGCTTTCCGGAGATGTAGTGGTGTCCCATTTATTTTCATCCCGTTATTTGGATAGAAGGTTAATCCAGCTTTTCGAATCCAATCATATTTCATAAAACGGCTACCTAAACGCAGAAAAGCAGAAGGAGCGAGGTGAGCTGCATTTAAAAGAGAGTTCAAAACTTCTTCTGGTTCACCAGCTTTTTGGCTTAACTCACTTTTTTCAGGAAGTACAATATGTTCTACTTTAATTCCAGCTAATTGTAATTCATTTAAAATAGCGAATGATAAAATGTTAGCACCAATAATGATTCCTTTTTTTCCAACTTGCACGCGATGAACATTTGTCATAACTTGAGCCGCTCCAATTGACATAACTCCTGGAAGTGTCCAGCCAGGAAGGGGAATAGAATACTCAGCAGCCCCGGTAGCAATTAGTACGAACGGTGCTTCTAACGTACCGATATTTGTATGTACGAACCAAGAACTCTCATCTTTATCTAAATTATAGACGGAAACACCGCACCGGATATCGACTGAAAGTGATTTTGCTTCTTCTCGAAGGCGTTTTGATTCTTCTATTCCGTTCCACCATTCCCCAGTAGGCTCTTGATGTAACTGTCCTAACAATCTCCCGCCCGGCTTCATAAATTCATCAATAACAAGTACGTTAAGTCCAAAACGTGCACAAGAGATGGAAGCTGATAATCCTGCTGGTCCTGCGCCAATAATAATTACATCGATCATCGCTTTTTCACCATCTCTCTCACGATATTTGGATGCTGTTTTCCGCTTTCAACAACCATATCGTTTTCTACAACCGTTAAGCATGCTCGTACGTTCGTTTGATTGTTTACTGTCACACGGCATTCAGAACAATGTCCGATATTACAATAAATACCTCGCGGCGTCCCGCTATCTTCATGGACTCTTAACGTTCTTATTCCGTTTGCAAGTAGAGCGGCCGCTATCGTTTCATGTTCATATGCTTCATATTGTTGACCATTAAATTGAAAATTGATACGCTGACTACTATTTAAACTACCTAAAATAGGGTGATTTATAATTCTATTCATTTATTTTCACCTACCGCCCCAAAAGTAACTGCACGCACTGGTGGTTGATATTTTAATGGAATCTCGTCAGGAGATGTACCAGGGTTAGCGTTTTCGATCATTCGATCTAGTGTTGTTCTACATGTACGTCCCCCGCAAAAACCCATACCAGCACGCGTTCTTAGTTTTAACTCACGAGCTGAGCAATTATATTCAGCAATTGTCGATTGAAGTTGTCCGTATGTAACTTCTTCACAACGACAAACAATTAAATTCTCTTTATTCGTCATATGTATTCCTCCTCTAGTTCGGTTTACACAAATTATTATGCAATAACTATGCCAACATAGAGGAGGAGAAGGGGGTTATCCCGCATTAACGGGCAGTAAGACCCCACCTCAAAATTCAGTGAAAGCAAAGAAGTTAGGTGGGGGTCGGGCTGCCCGTAAAAGCCCGATTGGTGAGGGCTGATAATCAAGTGGGGATGAACAAAATCCCCACTGATTAAAGTTTCACTTTATTGTAACCCAAGCCTTTTTAAGCGGTTATATAAAGTGGCCCTCGTTACCCCGAGTTGTTTCGCACATTCTAATTTATTACCATCTAAAATGCGTAAAGCTCTTTCAATTACCTTTTTCTCGTGCTCATCCATTTCTTCTTGTAAAGAAAGAATCATATTATTATTGCTGAGTAATAGGGAATGAGATGTTTTGTTCTCTAAAGTATCATTTGTATGAAACGGTAAATATTCTTGTTTTAAAATGCCGTCTGTCGCAAATACGACGAGTCTTTCAACTACGTTGCGGAGCTCGCGAATATTACCAGGCCAATCGTAATGAAGTAGTTCATGCATAATACTTGAAGGTAAGTCGCGAATAGGCCTGTTATAGTTTATTGAAAAATCGTTTAAGAAGGAATAGGTTAATTCGATAATATCCTCTCGTCTTTCGCGTAGTGGCGGAATATGCAAGCTTACTACGTTTAAGCGATAGTATAAATCTTCTCGGAAAGTTCCTTTTCTCATTTCTTCTTGTAAATCACGATTTGTAGCAGCGATAATGCGGAAATCGATATTAATTTCTTTTTCTCCACCAACTCGGTAATACTTTCGTTCTTGCAGTACACGCAAAAGTTTCACTTGCATATCGAGAGGCATTTCTCCAATCTCATCAAGGAATAAAGTACCGCCTTGCGCGAGCTCTATTTTCCCTTTTTTCCCTTTACTATTTGCACCAGAAAAAGCCCCGCGCTCGTAACCAAATAATTCACTTTCAAATAACGCTTCAGGAATTGCACCGCAGTTAATTGAAATAAAAGGGGCATTCGCTGTCTCACTTGCTTCATGAATTGCTTTCGCAAACACTTCTTTTCCAACTCCGCTTTCGCCGAGTATTAAAACCGTGGACTTCACTGAACAAACCTTTCTAGCTAATTGAATCGTTCGTTGTATAACAGGGCTTTTTCCATTCATCGCAAGGAAAGGATCGGATGTATCTTTATATTTTGCTACTTCTTGTTCTAATCGGTGCATTTCATGCGACATATTAAATAGTTTTTCATTCAAAGCGACTTGATTTGTAACATCAGTTTCAGAAACGACTGCTCCTATAATTTCATTGTTACAATAAACTGGATTTGAATTAATTAATACGAACAAATCCGGACGAGGCTGATGGAACTGGGCGACTATGCTTTTTCCGTCATGTAATGATTGTAAAATTTCTAAATCTTTATAATCAAAAAAACGTGTAATCGGTTGTCCGATAATTTCGTTATGTTTGACTGAAAAGATTTTTTCAGCGCCATCTGTCCACGTACGAACGCATTCTTTCTCATCAATGACGGTAACAGAAGAATCAGTCGTTTGAATGACAGTGTTATAAAAAGCTAGCAGATCATTGTAAGACTTATAAAGAAATGGAATCATTTGTTGAGCAGTTACACAGCATATAGGATCTAGATTTTCGTTCACAATTACAACTGCCGAATTGTTAGAAAAAGCTTCGATTAACGTAGTGAAAGAGTCCTCTTCATAAATAACTGCGCAACTACATTCTTCAGTAGATGAAGGAAGGTAATAAAAATTTTTACCTTCCTGTTTCATGTGCTGAATGGTGCTTGTACGATCAATTGATAAAATTTTTATAAACTCTTTTATTGTTGGAAATGAAAATGTCATAGTGTCCTCCTGGTATGTATAAAAATTTAGACAGTGATAAAGAAATAATACACCTATTTACGATAAATTTAAAATATTTTTACAAATAAAAATTATTTCATATAAATAGTTCTGTATGTAGAGTTGGCACACCAATTGCATAAATAAAAAGTGAGAGATTTAGGAGAAAGGAGGAGTGCTATATATGAGGCACTGTGACGTTTTAATAATAGGCGGTGGAATTATAGGATGTTCTATCGCTTATTACACTTCAAAATACGGAAGAGACGTAACAATCATTGAAAAAGGGGAATTTGTCAGTGGGACGTCTTCACGGTGTGATGGGAATATTTTGGCTATTGATAAAGACCCAGGGTTTGATAGTCAAATGTCGTTAGTAAGTCAAAAATTAGTAACTGATTTAAGTGAAGAGTTAGAGCACTCATTTGAATATAGGGCGCCAGGAAGCATTCTCGTTTGTGAATCAGACGAAGAGATGGAAGCGGCGCAGCAATGGGTCAATCGGCAAAAAGAAGCTGGTTTACCGTTTCGTATGCTTGATAGACAAGATATAAGAGACGAGTCACCGTTTTTTGCAGATGATTTATTAGGTGGTTTAGAATGTGCAACGGATTCGACTGTAAATCCGTACCTTCTTGCTTTTTCACTTCTCGCAGAGTCAAAAAAAATTGGTACAAAAGCTTTTAATCATACAGAAGTAAAAGAAATGAAAAGAGATATAGACGGTTCCTTTATTGTAGAAACAACAAATGGGACGTTTACTGCGAAGCAAGTGGTGAACGCAGCCGGTGTGTGGGCTCCTAAAATCGGACAGATGTTAGATGTGAATATACCAATCGAACCGAGAAAAGGGCATATTATTGTAGCTTCAAGGCAACAACACGTAGGTTGCCGTAAAGTAATGGAATTTGGTTATTTGATTTCTAAATTTGGTGGAAAACGAAAAGTGGATGCTTTAACTGAAAAGTACGGGGTGGCACTTGTATTTGAACCGACAGAAAGCCAAAATTTCTTAATTGGTAGTAGTAGAGAGTTTGTAGGCTTTCATACGAGGATAAATAACGAGGTTATTAAATGTATTGCGAACAGAGCGATTCGTTTTTATCCGAAAATGGCAGATATGATGGTGATTCGCTCATATGCTGGATTACGTCCGTGGACAGAAGATCATTTGCCGATCATTTCACGAGTGGAACATATTCCGAATTATTTTATTGCAGCAGGGCATGAAGGTGATGGAATTAGTCTTGCAGCAGTTACTGGGAAAGTGATTGAAGAGTTATTAAATGACAAAGAAACAATCATTCCTATTGAACAACTTCGTTTGAGTCGTTTTACAGAAAGGGTGTTAAACGGATGAGGTCACAAAGAGTCTTTACGACGATTGATACACATACGGGCGGGAATCCAACGAGGACATTAATTAGCGGACTTCCTAAGTTAATTGGAGAGACGATGGCAGAGAAGATGTTACATATGAAAAAGGAGTATGACTGGATTCGTAAATTGTTAATGAATGAGCCACGTGGTCATGATGTAATGTCAGGAGCACTATTAACAGATCCGTGTCATCCTGAAGCTGATATAGGTGTTATATACATAGAGACGGGTGGATATTTGCCGATGTGTGGCCACGATACAATTGGTGTATGTACAGCTTTAGTTGAATCAGGTTTAATTCCAGTAGTTGAACCGATTACTTCCTTAAAGCTAGATACGCCAGCTGGCTTAGTTGAAGTAGATATTTCTGTTCAAGATGGGAAAGCGAAAGAAGTCTCTTTCTGTAACATACCAGCTTTTTTACTGAAAAATATTTCTGTATACGTCGAAGAAATTGGAACTGTAGAGGCTGATATTGCGTATGGAGGTAATTTTTATGCCATTATCGATGCGAAGGCAGTTGGTCTAGAGCTAGTGCCAGAAAATGCTTCTACAATCATTGATAAGGCGATTCATATTAGAAATACAATTAATGAGAATTTTGAAATCATTCATCCAGAGTATTCGTTTATAAGAGGATTAACACATATTGAATTTTACACAGATCCTACTCATGAAAGTGCGCATGTGAAAAATACAGTTGTTGTTCCACCAGGGGGAATTGATCGATCTCCATGTGGTACAGGAACATCAGCGAAGTTAGCTGTATTATACGCTCATAAAAAAATTGACATCGATGAAGAATTTGTTCATGAGAGTATTGTGGGTTCTCTATTTAAAGGGTGTGTCATGAATACAACATATGTCGAAAATATTGAAGCTGTAGTAACGAAAATTACGGGATCAGCTTGGCTTATGGGCATGCATAGATTTTTTTACAATGAAAAGGATCCACTTAAAGAAGGCTTTTTGCTAATTCCGCCGATGGAACATGAAACGGAGGATGTAAAATGAACATTCAAAAAATGTATACAGCAGTAGACGTACACGTAGCTGGCGAAGCATTTCGTGTAATTAAAGACCTACCATGCAAATACTACTACAGTTTGGAGCAACTAAATGAACAATTTTCAGGTGATTTAGCAGAAGAAATGAAACTCTTATTAAATGAACCACGTGGTTTTATCGGTTTAAATGGATGTATTGTCGTTCCTTCTATTCATAATGAAGTGGATGCAGCTGTATTGTTTTTTAATCATGAAGGATCAATCCCTCTTCATTACGGTGGTATTGTCGCGGTAATAACAATGCTACTAGAAAGTGGATATTTAAAAAAGAGAGATTCTAATCAATATAAAATTGAAACGCTATCTGGAATTTTTTCAGTCCACGCATATGTAGAGGATGATGAAGTTGTATCTGTTTCGTTTGAAAGCAAACTATGTTATATGATTGAGAAAAATTTAAAGGTTGGTAATATAAGTTACTCTCTCATACAGGCAGATAAAGTATATGCAGTTGTAGAAAAGGATACGTATTCGCCAGAAATCAGTATTGAAAACATCTCTAAATTAAAAAAATGGGGTGAAGCTACACTTCAATCTATACAAAAACAGTCATTAATAAAAAGACTTATTTTAGTAGATTCTATGCAAAAAGAAAAGAACCATATAAAGTCGATTACATTTCATGAAGATAACTTTATAGTACGTTCGCCGGGTTTTGTTTCTACTATTGTATCTTATGTTCATACATTATTTAAAAATGATTATATAGCGGATAAACCTTTTAGAAATGAAAGTATTTTTAATAGCTTTATAACAGTAGAAAAAGTGAAGAAAGAAGAACTCGGATACATTTTTCGATTTGAAAGTAGAGGGTTTATTACAGGTATGCAAACATTTATATTAGATCCTACTGATCCGTTTCCAACAGGTTTTTTATTAAAATAATATGTTAAAGGGAGAGATAAAGATGCAAAAAATTAAAGGGGCATTTCCAGTATTAATAACACCGATGGATGAATTTCAAGAGATTGATTGGAAAGGCGTAAAACAAAACGTAAACTACTTTATTGAGCAAAAGGTAGCTGGAATTATTATTAATGGAAGTACGGGGGAATTTGTTAGTTTATCAAAAGAAGAACGATTTAACATGGTAGAAACAGTATTAAAAGAAGTTGATGGCCGTATTCCAGTTATTGTTGGAACTGCTGCGGAGACGACGAAAGAAACGATTGAATATACGAAACATGCAGAAGCGCACGGAGCAGATTGTGCATTAATTATAAACTCGTATTATTGTAAACCGAAAGAAGAGGAAATCTATTTTCATTTTAAAGAAATCTCAAACGCTGTAAATATACCAATTATGCTATACAATAATCCATTTACTTCTGGTGTTGATATGAGTACAGAACTTATGCTTCGAATCGGAAAAGAATGTGAAAATGTTACACATATTAAAGAATCTAGCGGAGATATTCGAAAAGCGAGAGATTTAGTAAGACAAGGTGAAGGTGCTTTTCAAGTCTTCTGCGGATCTGAAGATTTAGTTATGGAATCTTATTTAGTTGGTGCAACAGGATGGGTTTCAGTAGCAGGAAATATTGTTCCAGGACTTGTTACGAAAATGTATGAGCATTTTCAAAATGGTGAATTAGAAAAAGCGTGGGAAATGAACGATGCTATTTTACCACTTTGCGAGTTTCTTGAAGGATCAGGGAAATATGTACAAATCGTTAAACGTTCAATGGAACTACACGGGCAAGTTGGCGGACCTTCTCGTTATCCGAGATTAGGATTAACTGAAGAGGAAGATCAAAAGCTT
The DNA here is from genome assembly GCF_042728695.1 of Bacillus sp. NPDC060175. Classification (NCBI taxonomy): domain Bacteria; kingdom Bacillati; phylum Bacillota; class Bacilli; order Caryophanales; family Bacillaceae; genus Bacillus; species Bacillus sp. NPDC060175. The sequence continues at coordinate 64,219 of NZ_JBHWYR010000020.1, read as the reverse complement.
CAAACGATTTTATCAAAAATTGCAGCTCATGCAGCTGTTTAAACAAGGAGGAGAGTATATATGTTAACGACAAACATTGAGCTGAAACCAAAAGTGAAAGCGTTTTTAAATGAAGAAATTAAAATGTTTATTAATGGCGAATTTGTTCCTTCTATTAGTGGAAAGACATTTGAAACATACAATCCAGCGACAGAAGATGTGCTAGCCGTCGTATGTGAAGCACAAGAAGAAGATATTGATATCGCAGTAAAAGCGGCGAGATTTGCTTTTGAATCAGGCCCGTGGGCAGAGATGACTACTGCTGAAAGAGCACATCTTATTTATAAATTAGCAGATTTAATTGAAGAGCATAGAGAAGAATTAGCACAGCTAGAAGCTTTAGACAATGGAAAACCATATCAAGTAGCACTGGATGATGATATTTCAGCAACTGTAGAAAATTATCGTTATTACGCGGGATGGGCTACAAAAATTATCGGGCAAACAATTCCGATTTCAAAAGATTATTTAAATTACACACGCCATGAACCGGTTGGTGTTGTAGGTCAAATTATTCCATGGAATTTTCCGCTCGTTATGTCTTCTTGGAAAATGGGAGCCGCTCTTGCGACAGGTTGTACGATTGTATTAAAACCAGCAGAGCAAACACCTTTATCTTTACTATATACAGCGAAGCTTTTTAAAGAAGCTGGTTTTCCAAACGGTGTTGTAAACTTTGTACCAGGTTTCGGCCAAGAAGCAGGAGCTGCAATTGTAAACCATCATGATATTGATAAAGTAGCTTTCACAGGTTCAACAGTTACAGGGAAATATATTATGCGTCAATCTGCAGAAACAATTAAACATGTAACACTAGAACTTGGTGGTAAGTCACCAAACATCATTTTAGAAGATGCTGACTTAGAAGAAGCGATTAACGGTGCGTTCCAAGGAATTATGTATAATCATGGTCAAAATTGTAGCGCAGGATCTCGAGTTTTCGTTCATCGAAAGCACTATGAAACAGTCGTAAATGAACTTGTAAAAATGGCAAATGAAGTGAAGCTTGGGGCAGGTATGGAGGCGGAAACTGAAATGGGACCGCTCGTATCTAAAAAACAACAAGAGCGTGTGCTAAATTACATTGAACAAGGAAAAGCTGAAGGTGCTACTGTTGCAGCTGGCGGTGAACGTGCATTTGAAAAAGGTTATTTTGTACAGCCAACCGTATTCACAAATGTTACTGATGATATGACAATTGTTAAGGAAGAAATCTTTGGACCAGTTGTCGTTGTACTTCCATTTGATTCGACAGAAGAAGTAATTGAAAGAGCGAATCGCTCTTCATATGGGCTTGCTGCGGGTGTATGGACACAAAATATTAAAACAGGGCATCAAGTTGCCAATAAATTAAAGGCAGGAACAGTGTGGATTAATGATTATAACTTAGAAAATGCTGCTGCACCATTTGGTGGATATAAGCAATCTGGTGTTGGACGGGAATTAGGTTCATACGCCCTTGATAACTATACAGAAGTGAAAAGTGTTTGGGTAAATATTAAGTGATACTCTATTCAGTCGGGAGTCTTTTCATCCCTGCTGAATAGTAGTTGAACCAATCAGGCATTTACGGGTAGGTGATTTTCCACCTTACTTCCTTTGTGTTCAACGCATGAGGTGGGAATCATACTACCCACAAATAGCGGGATAAAAGAATGATGAAATATAGTAAGAGATGCGGACAACTGGTAGGTAGGATAAAGGTTGTCCTTTTTCTTATATATAAAATTGCTTTTTCAAAAGAATTATAAGGGGGATTTGGATGGAGAAATTAGTAGAATGGTTAGTAGGGCAAGTATGGAGTATTGGTTTAGTTGTTTTTGCATTAGGAGCAGGAGTGTATTTTACAATTGTAACTCGTTTTTTACAAATTCGTTATTTTAAAGAGATGATTAAACTATTATTTGAAGGAAAGAGCTCAGAGACTGGGATATCATCCTTTCAAGCATTTTGTTTGGCGTTATCAGGTAGGGTTGGAATAGGGAATATCGCAGGGGTCGCGACAGCTATCGCTTTTGGCGGACCTGGAGCTGTATTTTGGATGTGGATGATGGCTCTATTAGGAGCGGCTAGTGCATTTGTTGAATCAACATTAGCACAAGTATATAAAAGTAAAGTAGGAAATGAATACCGCGGTGGTACACCATATTTCATTGAAAAAGGTTTGAAAATGAAATGGTTTGCGGTCATTGTAGCAGTGGTTGTAACACTTTCATATGGCGTTTTATTACCAGGGATTCAATCAAGTAGTATCGCGGTTGGATTTGAAAACTCTTCTGGCATTAGTAAATATATAACTGGTATATTTTTAGTTGTATTATTGGCAGCGATTATTTTTGGTGGAGTAAAGAGAATTGCAGGCGTTTCACAAATGTTAGTTCCATTTATGGCAATTGGGTATGTAATTGTTACATGTATCGTATTAATTGCGAATGTAACGGAAATTCCAAGTATGTTTGCTTTAATTTTCTCAAGTGCATTTGGTGTAAATGAAATGTTTGGAGGAATCGTTGGGGCAGCTATTGCATGGGGAGTAAAGCGTGCAGTATTTTCAAACGTTGCGGGTGTAGGAGAAGCAACATATAGTTCTGCAGCTGCTGAAGTATCGCATCCTGCAAAACAAGGGTTAGTTCAAGCTTTTTCAGTATATATCGATACAATTGTAGTATGTACAGCAACAGCTCTCATGATTTTAATAACAGGTATGTATAATGTTATACCTGAAGGGAAAAGCGCAATTGTACGGAATATAGGAAATGTGGAAGCAGGTCCAATTTATACACAACAAGCAGTCGAAACTGTTATGACTGGATTTGGTCCAATATTCATTTCAATCGCAATCTTCTTCTTCGCATTTACAACTTTACTCGCTTACTACTATATCGCTGAAACGACGCTTACTTATTTAGATGGTGGGCTCAAATATAGCTGGTTAAAACCAGTATTAAAAATTGGATTTTTAATTATGGTATACATCGGTAGTGTAGAATCAGCTTCGTTTTTATGGAACCTCGGAGATTTAGGAATTGGTAGTATGGCATGGTTAAACCTTATAGCAATCCTATTGTTAAGCAAAACTGCATTAAAAGTGTTAAAAGATTATGAAACGCAGAAAAAAGAAGGAAAAGATCCTGTTTTTGATCCTAAAAAAGTAGGAATTGAAGGTTTAACGATTTGGGAAGAGCGGAGTAAAGAGGTTGAAAGGAAAAATTCTAAAGAAAAAGTATCGGCGGATGATAGTGTTAAATTTTAAACATGCAAATTTCTAGTATTAAAAAACTGAAAATTCAATCTTTAATCAAGGTTATATATGGTCCTTGTTTGGTCGTAAACAAAAAGGCTGATCTTAGTAAAGTGATTTTAGAAGCTTGTTGTGTTTTAGCTGCAATTTCAGGAGAACTGAAAAGTGCTAAGCAATGATTTTAGTGCAAGAGTGTATGGTGGAATTGAAAAATCAAATTCATTAAACATGAGAAAGCTCTCCTTAAAATAAGCTTGTAAGGAGAGCTTTTTATTTTAGCCTAATTTTTTTGAAAGAGTTTCAGTTGTTTCATATAATCGATAGCTTTTGTTTTATTACTTTGTGCAGAAACATATTGTGCCTCATTTATATCTCTATAATAATTATTAAATATTTCTTCAGAAAGAATTCCGTCAGAGAGAGCTTTTTGAACTGCACAGTGTGGTTCATTAGTATGCGAACAGTTAGAAAATTTACATCTCCTAGAGATAAGAACTATATCTTCATATCCAATATTTAAGTTACCTTCATGATTTATTAAGTCAAATCCTATTTTACTAATAAGTAATCCCTCCACTTTTCAAAGAGTTTTTTAGAATCATACATACAAATTGTATCGTTTTTAAGTTGCAATTGTTTTAATATTCTGTGTTCTTATAAATTGATTTCTCTACATCAGGGAGAAGGGTGTATATGCTCTTCCCAATTAAAGATTCTAATTCATTCTTAATTGTATAGAATCCTTTCCAATGTAAAGAGGTATGAGAGGTTGTGCCATGACGTAAACCAACAGAAACCAATCTTCTTTCAAGCGTAGTAAAACCATCCGCATCAGCGAGAGCGTCGCAAAGAGTAATTACTTTATTGTATAAGTCATAGTCACTATTTTCATTCAATATTTCAATTAACCGGCTTTCCATATAATCGGGAACAAGGCTCCACTCTGCTGCGATATCTATATGCTCATTTTTGCAAGGAAATGAATGCGTCACACATATAACGGCGTTTCCTGTATACCCTAAATCATTCATATACATGTAACCATCATAGGAATGAATAACAGATTTAGTAAAACCTTTATATCTTCCTATATCATGCAGGAGAGCGGCATTGTATACTATGTCAACATCTAAGTCATACCCATTTTTTATAAGTTCTACAATTATTTTTTCAGTTGCATAGGCAAAATTAATTGAATGTTCGAACCAAGGACCTGGGTTTTGTTCATATGCCCAATCCAGTAATTCTCTTGCGTATTTCCTTTCTAATATATATTTCATATAGTGATCCTTTCTCTAAAAAATCGTATCTTAATTAATTTCATCTTAATATTTAATTATTCCTGCTATAAAAATTGTTAAAATAAAAACAAAAGGGGGAAAAGTAATGCGAAATTTAGTAATTGAAGAAATTAAGCAACTAGAAAATGATATTGAAGAGCTTTCTGAACTGTTGAAAACTGTAGTAGATGATGGGGCGTCAATTGGTTTTTTACCTCCACTGGAACAAAAAGAAGCAACAAATTATTGGCAAACTGTATTAGCACCAGAAGTGATATTGTATGTTGCTAAAATAAACAATGAAATGGCAGGAAGCATTCAATTACATCTAGTTACAAAGCCTAACGGGATCCATAGAGCCGAAATTTGCAAGTTAATGACTCATCCAAACTTTAGACGTAACGGTATTGGACGTTCACTTATGCAAAAAGCAGAGGAACGAGCAAAGCAAGAAAATAGGTCTCTTTTAGTTTTAGATACTAGAGAAGGAGACCCTTCTAATAGATTGTATAAGTCATTAGATTATCAAGAATCCGGCAGAATACCGGGGTATGCAATTTCTCCGAATGGTGAGTTAGATGCAACGGTTATTTATTATAAAATGATTTAGTTTTTTATTTAAAAAGGGAGATAATTTCAAACGACATATTTGTTATTATGTCTGTGTATTGATTTAAAAAAAGATTGATAATTTAAAATAAAGTTTGATAAATCCCTGTATAATAGTTTCTTTCTTTTGACCCTTTACCTTCATCTGGAATGTTTAATTTAAAGGGCCAGTCTGTAGAGAATTTTAACAATTTTTTTAGATTTTGATTTTGAAGTCTTTGGTGAGTATTAAATGTTAATCTAAAAGATGGAGGTTGCTGTGATGTTGAAACTGTTTCAATATAACTGGCAAGTTCGTGATGATTGGTTTACATGGTGCGAAGACATATCGGCTGAAGAACTAGTAAAGAAACGGGTCGGTGGGTTCGGCAGTATACTACATACCCTATTTCATATTGTAGATGTGGAATATATGTGGATCTTAGGGTTGCGTGGTGAATCAGTGCCTGAGGAGCCATTGTTTGAAGAGTATGCCAGTTTACAAAAAGTGAAAAATCTTTCAGCTCAATACCACGAGAAAGTGAAGCCATTTGTGACCTCTTGGACAAATGAAATGGATTCTCGGAAACTTTCAAAAGCTGACTTCAATGAAGAGCCGATTAGCTCAAGAGACGCATCAATTAGGCGCCGAGTCATCGAATGTACACACGGAGAGTTAATACGTCATGTCATTGTCCACGAAATCCACCATATCGGCCAGTTATCTATATGGGCACGTGAAATAGGAAAGGAGCCAGCTTCCGCAAATTTGAGAGGAAGAGAGCTATTCGATAATTAGACGGCCTTTGTCAATTTCACATTTAACAACGTAGTGCAAGTACCATCTGTATTTTAATGAAAAGATTACCTTTGACCATCTAAATTATTTTAGAGGGTCTTTTTTTGTGAAAACGATGAAAAATATAGAAGAAACTGCAATTATTTATAAAAAAATGTGTCTAAAATATTGTCATATTTGCTTCTTTAAGATATCCTTTTCATGAAGAGGTGGAAATCATGGAAAAAGTACTAGTTTTCGGGCATAAAAACCCAGATACAGATGCAATTTGTTCTGCGATTGCTTATGCAGAATTGAAAAAAGAATTAGGAATGAATGCTGAGCCTGTACGTTTAGGTGAAATCAGCGGTGAAACTCAATTTGCGTTAGATCATTTTAAAGTAGAAGGACCGCGTTTTGTTGAGACAGTAGCAAACGAAGTGGACAACGTTATTTTAGTTGACCATAATGAGCGTCAACAAAGTGCTAACGATATCGAATCTGTTCGTGTGTTAGAAGTTATTGACCATCACCGTATTGCTAACTTTGAAACAAGCGATCCTATTTACTACCGTTGTGAGCCAGTTGGATGTACAGCTACAATCTTAAACAAAATGTACAAAGAAAATGGCGTTGCAATTCGTAAAGAAGTTGCAGGTTTAATGTTATCTGCAATTATTTCAGATTCTTTACTATTCAAATCTCCAACTTGCACAGAACAAGACGTAGCAGTAGCTCGTGAATTAGCGGAAATCGCTGGTGTAGATGCAGATAGCTACGGCTTAGAAATGTTAAAAGCTGGTGCTGACTTAAGCGGAAAAACAATGGAGCAACTAATCTCCCTTGACGCTAAAGAATTCCAAATGGGTAACGCGAAAGTTGAAATCGCACAAGTAAACGCTGTTGATACAAACGACGTTCTTGTACACCAAGCGGAACTTGAAAAAGTTATCTCTGCAGTAGTAGAAGAAAAAGGTTTAGACCTATTCTTATTCGTTGTAACTGACATCTTAACTAACGATTCTGTTGGTCTTGCGATCGGCAAAGCAGCAAATGTTGTTGAGAAAGCATACAATGTAACATTACAAAACAACACAGCTACTTTAAAAGGTGTTGTATCTCGTAAAAAACAAATCGTTCCTGTATTAACAGAAACATTCCAAGCTTAATATTATTGAGTATGGATAAACAGAAAGGACAAGTAGTCGGATTGGCTGCTTGTCCTTTTTTATCGTTTATTCATAAGATCGTTTCTTATTTATATAAAATGTAATAATAGCAGCAATAATGAAAATAGGTATTGCGTACGCTTGCCCAACAAAGAATTTCCAACCTGCAGTATTATAGCCCTCAGACGCTGGAATGATAATCGCGATGATACAAACAATAATATAGGCTAATAATGCTGGGAGTATATTTTTCATAGTTGTTCACCTCCTTTTCATACTACATTTATATATTATACTATTGAATAGCGATTGGGAGATTAAGTATGCTTGATTTTACGAAATCTTCACAAATTCACTAAAGGATGAGGTATATGCATGCTGCATGAAAGTGACTTTAGTACGGTGTGTTTATGTAATAATACATATGCTTAATAGACCGTTCTAAAAGAAATTAAACCAAATATAGAAGATAATGTAATTTTTTCTTTCAAGATTAGTATATATTATTCTGTAAAAAATGTACTGAAAAATTGATATTTCATAAGAAATATAGAAGCGGGGTAAGAAATAACGATGAAAAGGTTATGCATAATTCCATGCGGAAAGAAGAAGGTTTGGGATAATTACCCAGATTACGGAGAGGCAGAGGCAAAAGATGTATATATTAGTCCATTCGGAAAAGCATGTCAGGCGTATGCAACTGAGTTTTTCGAGAACTGGGTTATATTATCAGCAAAGCATGGATTTTTAAGACCAAATAATATTGTACAGGAAAACTATGATCTTGCATTTGATTCAAAGAGTGATGAGGTTATTAGTATTGAACAATTAAAACAACAGATGATTGATAAAGGCTTATTTCAGTTTGATGAAATAGTTTTACTTGCAGGGAAGAAACATAAAAAAGTAGTGACGGAGCTATATCCAGAAGAAATCATTACATATCCATTAGAAGGATGTAGAGGGATTGGGTATATGTTGCAGAGGTTGAAGGGGGCTGTGGAAGCACAGCAGGAAATATAGGCATGAATTAGTACTTGATTCAAATTACATCACATTTATACATTTTAATTAGACTAGTAAACAAGCCATTTCATCCTTTTAAACATAGAATATGAGGAATTCTATTATGTATTAGGAGGGAATCATATTCATGGGAAATAATTGTCGTTGTAGACAGTTCCGGGATTGTAATAGATTTTGGGATGATCTAATGTTTGGAAGATGCAGACGTAGAGATTGTGACGATTGCCGTTGTAAACGTAAACGTCATTGTGATTGTGATGAATGTCGTTGCAATCGTAAACGTGATGATGATGACGATAAATGTCGTAAGTGGTAATTTTTTTGAAAGAGTACTTAGAAGTAAGTACTCTTTTTTTGTATGAACCTTTTAGATTCCATTTTGAACGGATTTTTTTACAATTTCCCATGTATCTTGCTTTTTAATCTTTATAGTTACATTAGTTCCGTTAGATTCCTTATAAAAGATATAACCATTGTTTGAGTTCACATATGTTATGGGTTCACCTATGCAATCTCGTGAACAAGATTTATTGATGAGCTCAATTAATGATAGTTCGCTCGGATCGGTTTTACTTGCATCTATTACGATATCAAGGCTCGTTTTACGATAACCTTGTAAGTTTACATGAAAAGTGTTTTCAATTTCTCCTGTAATGCTAGTATTCATTACTTCAACTGAATTTTTCTTTTCTTGAAGAAATCCGTTTTCATAAAGTAATTTTGTATATCCAAGCCATGCGATTAAAACTAGCATGAAAAACATACCAGACATTTTTAGTGTTCGAAGCCGTTTACTAACAATTGTTTCTGAGTATTTCATTCGGTCTAATCCTCCAATGTTTTTAATTTAAATTATGCCTGGGTACATACATTTAGAAGAGGATGAAAGGTAACGAGTTCTTGATTCAAAAAAGAAAACATCAAAAATTAGATGCTTTCTTTTTGAATGATTATTGTTATCTGTTAGTTACTTGTTTCATAAGAGGTCTTATTTCTTTAACAGGTGGTTTTTTATCATAGGCATCAACGTAAGAAAAGTAATAATTTAAGTTTCTAAGAAGTCCTTTTCCTATTTTAGCGCTTAAGAAGGGGAATACTTGTCCAGTATAATCATCGAGAGATTTACAGTAGTATTTTTCGTCTAAATATATACTGTATTTACATGTTAGTTCTACTAATGAGTTACCTTCATCATCAAATACTTCCTTAGAATCAATAATGTCTATTAATGCGAATTTTTCATTCAGATAAACTTTCTTCTTTTTCTCGTGTTTATTTGTGAGGATAAATACGAGACCAATGGCGTTAATCAAACTATTTCCTCCTATAAAAAACGGATATTAATAAAATATATCGATATACGTTAAATGTAAAGAGGAGTGGTGAAATATCATTGACAGAAAACTAAATAAGCCGATTTGTTTTTTCAAATCGGCTTATTTTTATTGAAATACTTGCGGAAATTGTTTTACGATTGCGTCTGTTATCATGTCGGCCATTTCTAATGCTTCTTTTTCAATTTTATCGTATAGTTTTACACTGGCATCATAATCTTTATTTAGGAAGGCAAGTGCTTCCGCTTTCGTTAACGCTAAATGCTCATAAAACATTTTTCTAAATTCTTCTTTTTCTATATATGGATTGATACTAGTTAGAAACTCAACAATTTCGTCTCCATTAGCGTACCATTTCTTTTCTATAGCGGCCGCTGCGTTTTGATCACCAGCTTTTGCGGCTTTAACAAGATCAGCAGCGATTGTTAAGTGGTCTTTAATTAATGCACTATATTTTTTTACTGCATTTTCTCCGTAGAATGGTTCAAGTGATAGCCCCATGTGTGTTGCATTTTGTAGAAGACGTCCAACGGTAACGTTTACGTCCGGCAAGTTAAAGATGATGCCTATAATGGCTAATCGTGTCCAAGCAACGTGTTGTTCCCATAAAGAACGCATATATCCTTTTAGAAAGTTTTCGTTTTTACTAACTCGGTAATTTCTTACAAATGAATCGAAGTTTCCATTAGTGATATGATAAGGGGAGTAATACGATTGCCAATAAGTATACATAAATAGTTACACTCCTTTGAACATGTATATCTCACAATATGATAAACGTTATTTTTAAGTTACGTGTCCAAGAGTTTTTTTGAGAGTTGGAAAAGGAGAAAGTTGAAGGGGAATGAAAAATATACTTATGATATATATAAATCAAAAGAATTTTAAAATAATAGAGGTCCTGCAAGGGAAATTGCAGGACCTCTAAAGGGTATTGCCGAGATGTCGGACTCGACTACGTAATATTAACATAAAATTCTTTCGAAAAAACCTGGTAAATGTGTCCAAATGAGAAGGGTACTTTTTAATAAAGTTAAAGGGATCTGCTTCCCGCGGCAGACCCCTTTAACTAGATAATGTTGATGAGCAAAAACTCATCTAGAGTACTTTTATAGTAACAAATGAAATTCACTTTGTGTATTGAGAAAAAATGAATTGCTTGTATGAATGTAGCGGATTTATATTTTTCCTTTTGGAATTATAATCATTTGTGAAGAGCGGAATAGGGTTCTAAAATAGAGAAAAGACTTTTCAGCCAGGATACCATAGATTGCAATATGTAAGGATAAAAAAGACCTGCTAATTTAAGCAGGTCAACATAAGGGGTTTATCTAACAGATTATTATATATGGTAACAACTGTATTGTAGTAAGTCTATAAGTTATATGTTGAGAAAATTTGTTTGAATGATGTATATTTGGCACATGTATTAACGTTTAAAAAGTTGAGAAAGGAAATTCATAAGCTTGCTATAAGAAAATAAGGGCTGATACTTATAAAATGATTCATATTTCCACGCATCATTATTAGAAAATTGGAGTTTTTCATTTGACTCTTTAGGCTTGATGGAACTATTGTAACTACGTTTCATAATTTAACCTCCTCAAATTCACATGTATACGATTAGTAATATTCTATGAAGGTAAATAAAATGAATATCTATATTGAAATTCTTTCTTTATGGGTACTAGATTTGTGTTTTAAATGTTGTAAAACATAGAAAGTAACTTAAAACATCGATATTAATTAATATCCAAAATGAAGAGAAACTTAGAATAATGAAAAAGGATGGTGAGAATCAGTTTGAGGATAGATTATATAACTCTGTCATTCAGCACTTTCATGACGCAAAAGTGATGATATAATAGGAATAGATGAAAGATAAAGAAAAGCAGGTGACTCTTTTTTGTTTACAAAAGCACAAGAACTTTTAGCGTCTTATTTCGGTTATTCGTCATTCCGAAGAGGACAAGATGAAACAATTAAAAATGTATTAGATGGGAAAGATACAGTTTGTATTATGCCAACGGGCGGTGGTAAGTCAATTTGCTATCAAATTCCCGCATTAGTATTCGAAGGAACGACATTAGTTATATCACCTTTGATTTCACTTATGAAAGATCAAGTAGATACATTAATACAAAACGGTATTTCCGCTACATATATTAATAGTTCTATTTCTATTACAGAAGCGAATCAACGAATTCAATTGGCGAAACAAGGACATTACAAATTGCTTTACGTGGCGCCTGAGCGTCTTGATTCTATGGAGTTTGTTGACCAACTTATCGATATGAAAATTCCAATGATTGCGATTGATGAGGCGCACTGTATTTCGCAGTGGGGTCATGATTTCCGTCCAAGTTATTTACATATACATCGCATATTAGATTATCTTCCAGAAAAACCGCTCGTTTTAGCTTTAACGGCAACGGCAACACCACAAGTACGTGATGATATTTGTAGCACGCTTGAAATTAATCAAGAAAATACAATTATGACAACGTTCGAGCGCGAGAACTTATCATTTTCAGTAATTAAAGGACAGGATCGTAATGCGTATTTAGCAGATTATATTCGTCAAAATCAGAAGGAATCTGGGATTATATATGCAGCTACAAGAAAAGTAGTCGATCAGTTATATGAAGATCTAGGGAAAGCAGGAGTTTCAGTATCGAAATATCATGCAGGTATGAGCGATCACGATCGAAATGAACAGCAAGAACTCTTTTTACGAGATGAAATCAGTGTTATGGTAGCGACATCAGCGTTTGGAATGGGGATTGATAAATCAAATATTCGTTACGTTATTCATTATCAACTTCCAAAAAATATGGAAAGTTACTATCAAGAGGCAGGACGTGCTGGTCGTGACGGATTAGATAGTGAATGTATTTTGTTATATTCTTCTCAAGATGTGCAAGTACAACGCTTTTTAATCGATCAATCAACTGGAGAATCACGTTTTTCAAATGAACTAGAAAAATTGCAAAATATGACCGATTACTGTCATACAGAACAATGTTTACAATCATTTATTTTGCAATACTTTGGAGAAGAACCGAAGGAAGATTGCGGCCGTTGTGGTAATTGTACGGACGACCGTGAAAGTATTGATGTAACGAGAGAATCACAAATGGTTCTATCTTGTATGATCAGGACAAACCAACGATTCGGAAAACAAATGATTGCACAAGTATTAACTGGATCGAAAAATAAGAAAGTCATTGAATTTAATTTTCATACTTTGCCAACGTATGGTCTTTTATCAAACCGTAGTGTAAAAGAAGTCAGTGAGTTTATTGAGTTTTTAATTTCAGACGAGTTGATTGCAGTTGAACATGGTACATATCCGACATTAAAAGTAACGGAAAAAGGGAAAGAAGCACTACTTGGTAAAGTGAATGTTTTACGCAAAGAACGAGTAGAAACGAGACAAATTGTTCAAGACCATCCTTTATTTGAAGTGCTTCGTGAAGTGCGTAAAGAAATTGCGCAAGGAGAAGGTGTACCACCGTTTGTTATTTTCTCTGACCAAACGTTAAAAGATATGTGTGCAAAAATGCCACAAAGTGACTCCGAACTCCTAACTGTAAAAGGAATCGGAGAACACAAACTTGTGAAGTACGGGTCTCACTTCTTACAAGCAGTTCAGCACTTCATTGATGATAATCCAAACTATGCTGAAACAATTAAGACAGAAGTTGTTTCAGAGCGTAAAAAATCAGGAAAAGCTTCAGCGAATTCTCATATAGAAACGTATGAAATGTATAAACAAGGCATTGATCTAAATGAGATTGCGAAAGATAGAGGTCTATCAAGACAAACGATTGAAAACCACTTAATCCGTTGCCATGAAGATGGTATGGAAGTAGAGTGGCAAAGCTTTGTTCCAACAGAGTATGAAGCTCTTATTGAAACTGCCGTACAAAATGCAGAAGGTGGTTTGAAATCTATTAAAGAACAGCTTCCAGATGAAGTGAGTTACTTTATGATTCGTGCATATTTACAAATAAGAAAGTAGAGACATATAAAGGGGATAGGGATATATGTATCATGTTTTCGTGTATGGCACGTTAAGAAAAGAGCAAACGAATGCTCATTATATGCGAGGTGCAACATGCATCGCAGACGGAGCATGGACGTATGGCAAATTATTTGATACAAACGAAGGGTATCCTGCAATGATTTGTTCAAACGAGGAAAAAGTATACGGGGAAGTTTATGAAGTAAATAGTGATGTTCTGCAAAAATTAGATGAACTTGAAGAATATACAGGTAATGCAGAGAGTGATTTATATGACCGGATTACCCAAACTATTTATTTTGGGGATATAGAAACACATGCATATGTGTATGTTGCTCAAGATAGAGAAATGTTAAAGAAAGTTATTATTTCTGGTGATTGGGTGGAGTATCAAAAGGGAAAATAAAAAAAGCTATAGAATGATGTGAAAGCAGATAGTGGAATAATCCATTATCTGCTTTTTGAATTTATACTTTTAAAATTTTTATTATTTTGATAAATTGTAAATGTAGGGAAATAATAAGGGGGATTTCTATCAAATTGATATCTATCAACCATTGTATTGGAAAGCAGTGAATGGGAGAGAGATGTCACTTGGTACAGCGATGCGAAAGTATGAGTATGACAGTATAAATGAAAGAATGCTAGATCATTGGTGGAATCCTAATTATCCAAATAATATTGTGACACAGTCTTTACGTTGCTATACAGTTGAAGAGATTAGCAATTTATGTGCTGAAGCAGGTTTAAGTATTGTAGGATTCTTCCCAGGCGGAGCATTTGATTTTGAACAATCGCGATATAAAGAGCAAGCTTCACTATATGATTGCTTATCTTATCGTATCGTATAAAAGTAAAAAAGAAATAAAGAAATAAAGAAAAGGCAGGGCTTATCCTTCATACACATTAAGATAAGTTTATGTGTATGAGGGGTATTTCAAATTTGTAGAATCTAATAAACAAATACGACGAAAATAGTTGATATTCACTTGTTTGTTAAACGAATCAGATCTTTTTAACTAATCACTCCAAATTATTAGGCAGCATATATCGTTGTGATTATTTGAAAACTAATACTAGTTCATTAAAAATAGATAAATTCATATTAAAAACGCCATCCTTTTTGTATATTTCTATAAAAAGAATAGCGTTTTTTTCGTTATACGGATACAAATTTACATTATCTTGATAATAGTAATAGGGCGAGAATCTATTATGTTTAACCAATAATAAAATGACACAATTGACAAAACATGCATCGATGTTATAATGATACATTATTATCAAGGTAACAAAATAGCATTTTTTACATTAAGGATGTGAAATTATGAAACAAATAAATGAAAAAAACACAAAAATTAAAGTTGAACGTGTGCAAACTGGTATTAGGATGGAAAAAAGAATGGTAAAAGTTTTGAAAGCGATGGCAGAATATCATGATATTTCGCTAGGCGTTCTTCTTGAAAGAATCGTTCTACATTCTTTTGAAAATAAACCTGTATTTAGCGATGCAAGTCTTGAAAAAGTTAAAGCTATAAAAGAAGTTTACGATATGGATTATGGCCTAGAAATAAGTCGTCAGTGGAATGATTCGGATAACTAGAATGATTATTTTCACACACAGTGCCATCTAGATTTTTTGTAAGCAATCTATGAAGTAAAGAAAATAAAGAGAGAGAAAATTTTGTTTTAAGGATACTTCAAAATCTGAGATAAAGAGGCATGTTTTTGTATTTTTATTTATTTCGGAAAATTCTCAATCAAACTATTGACTTTATAAATGGATTTTTAATACAATTGTATCTCGACTGAAAAATTAGAACGGACAGGAGGGAATCATCAAATGAACAACATTTTTGACGAAGAGTTACAAAAAATGAAAGATACATTAAGTACGATGGATGATCAATTAGAACAGCTTGAAAAAATCCCAGTTTATTATGGAGAAGATTTTAAAGAGCAAATTCTTGAAAGTATGAGGGAGTCTAATAGACAAAATTTACGTATAGGTGTACATGAGCCGTATTTTGGAAGATTAGACTTTCAGGAGGATGGCAAGGAAGAAGTTATGCCGATTTACATCGGTAAAGTAGGTGTTTCAGATAAAGATACGATGAAACCAATTGTAATTGATTGGCGTGCACCTGTCGCAAGTATGTTTTATTCATTTACCGGTGGTGATGAATTAGCATTTTATCATTCACCAGACGGATTAGTAGAAGGCCATGTTTATTTAAAGCGAAACATTTCTATTCGAAAGAGAGAACTAGAACGTGTTGTTGATACATATGTGAAAGGAAATGAAGATGTCTCGCATGCTGATGATTTTCTTCTATATCGATTAGGTGAGAATAAAGATAATAAATTAAAAGATATCGTTTCGACTATACAATCGGAGCAAAATGATATTATTCGTGCGGAAAGAAACTTACCATTATTAATTCAAGGGGTTGCAGGGAGCGGAAAAACAACGATCGCTTTACATCGCCTTGCTTTTTTAATTTATGAATATCGTGAACAACTTGAAGCGGAGAGAATGATCGTATTTGCTCCAAACAGTTTGTTTTTAGACTATATTTCGAGTGTACTTCCTGAGTTAGGGGTAGGAAATATTAGCCAAACAACGTTTCCAGATTGGGCATTACGTACGTTAGATGGTTCGGTGAAACTGAAGCAAACAGAAGAAAAATTGAAAGAAGCTTTTTCAATTAATCGCGATGAAAAAAAGGTTATGCTTGGTAAATTAAAAGGCACGCTGGAATTTAAGTCGTTTATTGAAGAAAGAATGATTCAATTTGAAAAAGAATTAGTGCCAACAAAAGATTTTGAGGCATGGGATAAAGCAGTTATTCCAGTGGAAGACGTTAAAAAATGGATGCAAGTCGAATATAAACATTATCCATTAAAGAAAAGAAGAGAACGTTTAGTCGGCCGTATGAAGCGCTGGATTGAAATTGAACTTAAAAAGTTTGGAGAAACAAACGAGAAAAAGTTACTAAAAAAAGAAGCGACAAAGAGATTGAACACATATATGAATTTTTGGCCGAAAATGAGCCCGCTTTCACTGTATAGTTCAATGTTGAAGAGTAAAGAAATACTCGAGGTTTTACCTGAAGAGCTTGTTCAAGAAACAGAAAAGAATTGTCGTAAAAAAGAAGTGTATGTAGAAGACTTGCCAGCTTTAATTTACATACATCATCGCATAACAGGCATTGAAATCGGACAGAAGTTCCATCACGTCGTTATTGATGAAGCCCAAGATTTTTCACCATTCCAAGTTTATGTATTAAAAGAAATTACACTAGGTAATTCTTTCACTATATTAGGTGATTTATCTCAAGCGATTTATGATTATCAAGGAATTGAAGACTGGGGTGCTTTTAAGGAAGTATTCCAAGAAACAGGTTATTATGAACTGACGAGAAGTTATCGTTCTACAAGAGAAATTATTGAATTCGCGAATGAAATAATTAAAAATGCAGAGATTCCAGTAGGACTCGCAACACCAGTTTTCCGTAGTGGGGAAGACGTGAAAGTAATCCGGGCAGAGGACCAATTTACTGAAGTTTTAAAGACATTACAGCATTTGCAAAATGAAGATGTGAAAACAATCGCGGTAATTGGAAGAACAGATGATGAATGCCGTGATATATATGAGAAGTTAACAGATGCAGGGTTGACTGTTAACTTCATTGAAGCAGATCAAAGTAAGTATGAAGGTGGTATTTCGGTAGTACCTGTATATTTGGCGAAAGGGTTAGAATTTGATGCTGTACTTCTAATCGACGTTGATGGAGAACATTACAAAAACACAAAACATGATGCGAAATTATTGTATGTCGGATGTACGAGATCGCTTCATGATTTATGGATTTTCCATAGCGGTGAAGCGTCGCCTTTAATTAAAGGATTAAAATAAATGTAAAAAGAGGATTTTCTAGTAGGGCATGAAAATCCTCTTTTTTATATTTAAAAGCTAGATGAATTAACGACCTGAGCGGTTGTTTAAATAATACAATATGATATTCTCTAATTCCTTAATCTGTTCTTTTTCCCATAGACGAATAGCATCTGCCGGATTTTGTGTATGCTTTAGCCAATCTAGAACTAATTTTAGTTGTTCTTGCATTTGCCCAATTTTTTGTCCTTTTATGTTCTCATCCTGAATTTTATCAATTAATTGAACCATAAAGGGAAGTTTTTCAATACATTCGCTTAAATCCCCGCAATACCCTGATGGGAATTCATGTGTCCCAAACTCTAAGCAATTAATATAGTAAGAAACAAGACGTATCATCGCCTTTTGTTCTGTATCGCCACCTATTTCAATTGCTTTTCGGAAAAGTGTTTCTAAATCATTGTCTGTTATTGCAGAATACATATAAAGTCCCATCCATCTAAAAGGTCTTGAATCATAAGGGTCTTTTTCCATCCATTGACTTAGTATGTCTATTAGAAAACGATTTAGTGGGAAAGTTAACGCTTCATTTTTTTCGTTTGATGTATCTAAAATAGTAAACAGCGTAATAGCAAACTCTTCTTGATTTTTAGATTCCCATTTCTTTGCATTTGTAATAAATGTATCTAAATGTTTAAATGCTAATTTTCGAAGTCCTGCTTCGAGCTGCTGACAGTAAGAAATAAAATCGTACCAGTTCTTATTTGTATTCATATGTATAATAATGCTTTGTAATGTAGTGTGATTTTTATTTTTCAATATTGTATCTCCATCCTGTTAAAATGAAATTTTAATTGGGTAATGTAATAAAAAAGCTCAATGGAGTTATATGCATTAATATGTGCGTTTAAGTATAAATCTTGGTGATGGAAGTGTTTCTTGTTCTGCTTCAAAATACGCAACTTGATTTGTAATTGAGTATAGAATAGAAGGCATTCCCATTCCAACAGCAGCCTCTAATGCGTCCAGCAAAGGGAGTGTTTTCCCATCGATTTTAGTGTCCCATGATATGGCGTAGCAAGAATCATCAGCCCCATGTTTTTTTAACAGACGACCTATATCAATTGGACACGAATTAGGTTTAGGAATTTTAATCATATATTCTTCACGTAGCGTAGTTCTGTAATTATGGCAAAGGCGACCGATCGCATCTTTACGTTTTTTTGAAGAAGAAAGCTCAAATAGTACTCTATCTTGAAGGCGCTTAGTAAAAAATGATTTTACAATGATCTCTTCTAATTTTTTATCCATTAAGATTCTCCAATCAACTAATCATTTGTTGGAAATTTTAGTATTATTATATCATTACATATATTAAAAAAGGGGAAAAGCTATGATTACAAAAGTAATAACAAAAAGAAATTGGGAAATCGCAAAAACAATTGGAGAGATTAATGAAGCCTCACTTAAAGAAGAGGGATTTATTCATTGTTCATTATTAGACCAAGCTTTAAAAGTGGCTCAAAAACATTTCAGTCATGAAGAAGATGCTTTATTACTTACAATTGATCCATCCCTTGTAAAAGCAGAAATAAAATATGAACTTGCTTCAAACGGTCAAGAATACCCGCATGTATATGGAGTAATCAATGTTGAGGCGATTGTAGAGGTTGTCCCATTTTCTAAAGAAAAAGGAGAGTTTATATTACCAGAGGTACATAGTTAAAAGTATTATTGGTATTTAAGTTTCTTATTTTCTGATTTTTATAAAAATCGGTTGTTTTTGTCACAACTATACTGTACGATACATAGTATAAAACACATACTGTATGACATATAGTAATAAAAATGAGGTGAGTGAATGGATACTTTATTAAATTCATTAATTACTGAGCTAAGAAGAGGGACATTGACATTAGCGGTTTTAAGCCAACTAAGAACGCCGCAGTATGGATATTCACTTGTCCAATTGTTGGAACAATCAGGAATCATGATAGATCAAAGTACTTTATATCCGCTACTTCGCCGATTAGAAAAGCAGGAGCTAGTGACGAGTAGTTGGGATAAAACGGAGAGTAGACCTCGTAAGTATTATGTTTTAAGTGAATATGGATTAGAGATATTTTTGCAATTGAAAAAGGAATGGATAAAGGATTCGAAAGAACTTTATAACCTATTAAAGGAGGAGGACAAGAATGAGTTTGATTGATATGTACGTCCATGAAGTTGAGAAGCGATTACCTGAAAAAAATCGTGAAGATATTACGCTTGAATTACGGTCGACAATAGAGGATATGTTACCTGATGATTATAATGAGGAAGATGTAAAGAGCGTTCTCGAAAAATTGGGGAGCCCAGTTTCATTGGCTAGTGGGTATTTGGATAGACCGATGCATTTAATTGGACCACGTTATTTTGATGTATATACGACATTATTAAAAATGATTATACCAATTGCAGCTGTTATCGCACTCATTTCAATGGTTGCAGAAAATTTTATAGGCTATACTGGTGATCAAGCAGTATTAAATGTTATTTTACAATTGATAGGTAAAGGCATTGGCGAAATTGTCGAAGTAGGCCTCCATGTATTTTTCTGGTTGACACTTGTATTTGCTATTTTAGAAAGAACAGATAAAGACAGAGGTACCCAACCGTTGACGACAAGTTTAAAAAAATGGACTCCTGATGATTTGAAAAATATCTCGTATGTTCCAAAGAAAAAGTCGATCTCAAAGTTTGAAGTTTTTGGAGGTTTGATGTGGACAGCAGTTTGGGCTACACTTTACTTTTATGCGAATCATCTTGTTGGCGTATATAATGGCACAGCAAATGGACTGAAGTTTGTCGCGCCAACTTTTAATCAAGATGTTTTACTCCAGTACTGGCCAATCGTTGTAATTATGATCGTTTTCGAAATAGGTATATCACTTTATAAGTTAGTACAAGGACAATGGACGCAAAGGTTGGCAATTGGGAATGCTATTCTTCAAGTAGCCGGAACGATAGTATTCATTGTAATTGTAGTAAATCCGTATTTATTTAACGAAGGATTTATTACGTATGTGGCAAATGTGTTTACTATTTCCCTAGAGGGATTTAAAACGTGGTTAGTTGGCGGTGGAATTATCTTTTATACGTTGTCCGCGGCGATTAATATATTTGATGGTTTCCGAAAAGCTAGTATTCGTATGTAGAAATAAAACAGAAATTTCGGTAAAATAAAATTGTTAAAAAAATAGTGAAAGAAGATTAACATTATGAAAGGAAGAAAACAATGATAAGGGAAGCAACTAAAAGAGATGTAGCATATATTTTAGATATTTATAATGATGCAATACTTTATACAACAGCTGTATATGCGTATAAACCTGTAACCCTTGAAAATAGAATAGATTGGTATGAACAAAAAAAGGCTGATGGCTATCCAATTTTCGTATACGAACTAGATAATAAAGTAGTAGGATTTGCGACATTCGGCCCATTTAGAGCGTGGCCTGCCTACAAATATTCAATTGAACATTCTGTGTATGTTGATAAGGAATATAGAAAAAATGGTATTGGGTCCTCTTTGATGGAAGAATTAATCGCAACTGCAAAAGAAAGAGAATATATGACCTTAATTGCTGGAATTGATGCGGAAAACGAGAAAAGTATTGCCTTGCATCAAAATTATGGATTTGTTCGTGCCGGAACAATACAAAAAGCTGGTTATAAGTTTAATAGATGGCTGGATTTAGCCTTTTATCAATTGGAGCTTAACGGGCCTGAAAATCCTATAGAAGAATAGAAGTTTTTCGTGAAAATTTATATTTTTAGGTAGCAAGGAGTAATTCATGCTACCTCTTTTTATTGTAGTAACAAATATAATCTGTCAAAAAAGGTTTTTTATATTCTATATTGAATTATTAGAAGGTGATATAACGATGTGAAAAGAGGAATGGAAATGGAAACTGTCATTCGAAAAATGAAAGAGATACAATCTGGTCATGTAGGAGTAGTTATTTATTCTACAAAAAACGAACGTATAGTTGCTTCATATAATGGTGAATTATATATTCCTTTAGCATCGGCAGCCAAAGTAGTAATTGGATTTGTAGCAGCACAAATGGTGAAGGAAAATAAACGTAATTGGAATGATATACTTCGTCACATTAAATTTAATCCACATGAAGATAGCGCACAGTTATATCCGCATCTACAAGGAAGAAGTACTTTAACACTTAGTAAAGCAGTAGAAGTGATGATAGCTTGTCACGACAGTTATATTGCTCACTCGGTTGTAAAGCACTGCGGTGGATGGGATGCTGTGAAAATAAATGCCCAAACGTACTTTTCAAAAATTTATATACAAGAGAATGCTAGAGATGAGAAAAATGTTGGAGAATTAAATCAAGTTCTTTCGCTTTTAGTACATATTTTTCAAGGTTATAAATCAGAACCAGCAGTATGGGAACCAATTATTAATGGAATGGTAAGACAACAAAGTGATTATGAAAGTATACCGTATTATCATTTAGCTCATATGACAGGTGGATTGCCCACAGCTACAATAAATATTGGTATAATGGGAATGTTTAATGAACTCCCGTTTCTTTATGTAATTGGAGGAAAAGATTTACCCGAGCGAGTTCATAATATAGAGGTTGATGAAACTATTACAACAGCTTTGAAATACATATACAAAGAATATAGTGAAAGCATGCTAGGAGTGAGTGATTGAAACGAAACTTAAAGACTTCAACAATCATTATTTTAATTATAACAATTATTGCTCTTGAAGTTGGAATCGCACTATACGATCACAATTTTTCATTAGATACAATTTACTTTGCAGCGATTCTTATTTGTATTGTATTGCTTTTTGGTACACGTGTTTCTGAAGAGAGAGAAAGTACATCGAAACAGAGACGAAGACAAACAGCTCTTATATTTTGGCCATCTATTTTATTATTAATTGTTAGTTTTGCAGTTATTAGTTATGTAAGAATAGGCTATGTCTCTGTACCAGGGATAATTGGTTTCTCATGTTTTGTTACATATGGCGGATTTATATTTATTAGTATTTTAAAGAAAAGAAATAAAAATTAAATGTAGCCTACTAAGTTGAAAGGAAGAAATATATATGAAACACATAGAGAATGGTACTCGTATTGAAGGAGAATACATTAAAAATAAAGTAATTCAATATAACATGTCTATTTTAACAGATGAAGTAAAGCAACCGATGGAACAAGTAAGTTTTGTAGTAAAAGATGAGGAAGGGAAAATTTTTGGCGGCGTAACAGGAACGATGTATTTTTATCACCTACATATCGATTTTTTATGGGTTGATGAATCAGTTCGCCATGATGGATACGGCAGTCAATTGTTGCATAAAATCGAAGAAATTGCGAAGGAAAAAGGGTGTAGACTAATATTACTAGATTCATTTAGTTTCCAAGCACCAGAATTTTATAAAAAGCACGGATACCGAGAATATGGTGTTGTTGAAGATCATCCGAAGGGGCATAGTCAACATTTCTTAGAAAAGAGATTATAATAATATTATGTATACTAACTAATAGGAGAAAGAAAAATGTACACGTATAAATTTCAGCATGAACAACTGATTTGTGCAGGGAAAATAAAGCAGCTTTTTGATTCTGTCGGCTGGTGGCCAGAAAGAAAAGAAATCGATATTGAAAAAATGTTAAAGAATAGTATAGCAATTGGAGTATGGGAAGAAAATAAATTAATTGGATTTGCTAGAGTTGTTACTGATGGTGTTTTTCGGGCGTATATTGAAGATGTTGTCGTACATGAAAGTGTAAGAAACAAAGGAATTGGTGAGAAGATGCTAACATTGTTACTGAAAGAGATTTCTCATATTGATATTGTTAGTCTATTTTGCGGAGAGAAACTCATAAAGTTTTATGGTGAACAGCAATTTAAAGCGACGAAGCAAATTGTGATGCATCGTAATCAAATAGTGGAAGAATAAGAGGTGCCAGAAGAATGAATGCAACGAGAGAGTATTGTTTATCGAAAAGAAAAGCGACAGAAGATTCTCCGGATGGCTGGAGTACAACATGTATGAGGCTCAATAATAAAATATTTGCGATAGTGAACCATGAAGAAGGTGAAAAAGCTGCGATTACATTAAAATGTGATCCAGAACTTGCCTTGCGAATAAGAGAAGATTATCCGGAAACAATTATTCCTGGATATCATATGAACAAAAAGCATTGGAATACAGTGTACATACATAAAGATGTAGGACAAGAACAAATTAATAAGATGATAGATTGGTCTTATGATTTAGTACTACAATCATTTTCAAAGAAAAAGCAGCAAGAGTTATTGGATTAAATACAAAGTGAAGTCGACCATAAATAGCTAGTAAAATGATTATATTTTACTAGCTATTTGCAGTTTTAAATTATGAATTAGGAGCTTTTGAAATGAATACGAAACGAAATAGATTACTATATGTAATGTTTACTATAGTTGTTATTATTTTAGGTCTCAGCTCCAGAAAGTTTGCTTTTGCGTTACCTGATTTGTTAAATGATTACTTAGGTGATGCTTTATGGGCATTAATGATTTTCACTGGATTCGGATTTTTGTTTCCTAAAATAGAAACGAAGAAATTAGCTTTTATTAGTTTGATATTTTGCTACGGGATTGAAATTAGCCAATTGTACCATGCACCTTGGATTGATAATATTCGTGCCACGACTTTAGGTGGACTCGTTTTAGGTTACGGATTTTTATGGAGTGATTTAGTGGCTTACACAATTGGTGTTGGAGTAGGGATGCTTGGTGAGTTTATGCTACCAAAGAAATAAGAACTTAAAAAGGGGTATTTGTATATGGAGGATATTTTAGAAATTGCAAAGTTTTGGTTTCAAGATAAAAATCTCACAGCTACTGTAATTCAACCTAAAGTAACGAATATTCATTGTAATAATAAAGTGTATATTTTAAAGGAAAAGGGATTCATCAAGCAGATTCTAAATGAATTAAATGTATTAGAACAGCTTGATGAGAAAGGAATTAAAGTACAAAAATTAGTGAAAACGAGAGATGATGAAAGGTACGTATTTTATAAAGAGAAGTATTATTGTTTGTACGAATATGTTGCCGGAAGTGTACTAGAAATAAAAGATACAGAAAAGCTGAAAGAGGTAGGAAGCACAATTGGAGAGGAAATAGCTAATCTACATCACGCACTAAAGTCAGTGAATAGTGCTAATGAGCTAATAAAAAGAGATTTATATAAAGTAGTATACGGATGGGCTTTACCAATTTTAGAAAAGAATGAACATGTTCATCAGGATGTAATTCAAATAATGGATCAAATACATATAGCTTTCAAGGAAACGGTTCACTCATTACCGAAACAAATTATTCACCGGGATATGCACTTATCGAATGTAATCTTTAAAGAAAGTGATGTTCAGGGGTTTATAGATTTTGAACTTTTAGAAAGCAATGTAAGGGTGTTCGATTTATGCTACTGCTGTACAAGTATATTAAGTGAGCTATTTAGTGATGAAACAGTAAGAGGGAAATGGTTACATATTGTCAGCAAAATCTTTGAAGGATATTATAAACAAAGCATTTTAACGAGAGAAGAACTACAATCCATTTGGTATGTCATGCTTTCTATTCAGGTTATCTTTATTACTTATTTTGTTCAGTTACCAAATTTATTAAAGTTGAATGAAGAGATGTTCTTCTGGATTTTTGCAAATAAGGAAGATATTGAAGAATCTATAGTAAGGACCGTATTAATATGAAAAAAATAATATTAATTGGTTCTGGTGGTTCAGGAAAATCTACATTAGCAAAGCAGTTAGGAAATAAACTAAAAATACAGGTGTATCATCTTGATGCGTTATTTTGGAAACCGAATTGGGTAGGTGTTCCGAGGGAGGAACAAAGAACAGTTCAAAATAACTTAATTCAAGATGAGAAGTGGATTATTGATGGGAATTACGGCGGGACAATGGATATAAGACTGAATGCAGCTGACACAATTATCTTTCTTGATATTCATAGAACGATTTGTGTTTATCGTGCTTTTAAAAGAATTATGCAATATCGGAATAAAACAAGACCGGATATGGGTGCTGGATGTGAAGAAAGGTTTGACTTACAATTTTTCAAATGGATATGGGAATATCCTAAGACGAAAAGACCTGCAATTTTAAAAAGACTCGATCAATTAAATAAGGATAAAAGAGTTATTATTTTAAAAACACCAAGTGAGGTTCAACGATTCTTAAAGTAAGTACGGTAAGTATAAGTTGATGCATTAAAAGAATTAAATTATGTTCCATTTTGAATGGAGGGGTAATATTGAATGAAATCATTCGCTCGACTGATTCTTATATGGTAAAAGTTCCAACAGGAGAGGTAGTATTAAGAGATGATCGAATAAAAAAAGAATGGAAAGTTCAAGTTAAACCGTTTCTTCTTGCGAAATATGCTGTAACGATGGGATTATATGATGCTATTACGAATAATACACCAAATATATTCAAAGATAATAATAAACCAGTTGTAAGTATCTCATGGAATGATGCGATTGTGTTTTGTAATTTAATTTCAAAAAAAGCGGGATTAAAAGAGTATTATTCTATTAGTGATAGCGGTCAAATTGTTAGTTGTAATTTAGATTCAAATGGCTACCGATTACCTTCTGAAGCAGAGTGGCAATATGCGTGTAAGGCAGGAACTACTGGATACATATATGGAGAGCTTAAAGAGATTGCTTGGTATAATGAAAACTCAGATGGACATATTCATGAGGTCGGTAAAAAAGAACCGAATGCATGGGGATTATATGATATGTTAGGGAACGTTTGGGAATGGTGTTATGATCTGTATGATGAAAAGGTGTATGGATCGTACCGAATTTTCCGGGGTGGTAGCTGGGCTGAAGGAGCGAGAGGTTGCGGCGCTACTTGTCGCCGCCGTAGCCATCCTACATTTCATATAGATGATCTTGGTTTTAGGCTTGCTAGGTCAATTTAGTAGTAAAATGATCCAAATAACAAAGCAAAGAGTATGGGGAGTATCCATACTCTTAACAACATAGAAATGATTTAACTTAAGGAGTGTTTATAATGGCTAGAGTTTTGCTCATTAATGCTGGATCAGAAGGTCATATTAATCCAACAATTAAAGTTGTAGAAGAACTTATTTCACGCGGCGAAGAGGTAGTTTATTTTTCAATAGAAGCTTTCAGGGAGCGTATTGAGAAGACAGGTGCTATTGTACGAACAATTGATGATCAAAAATTTTTACAAGCTTTTCTTTCCGGTGGCCGAAATTATTTACATGAAAGAATAAATGGTCTATTACATACAGCGGATGTTGTAATACCTAGTGTTTTAGAACAAATAGAAGGTGAACATTTTGATTACATCATTCACGATTCTATGTTTGGCTCGGGCCGTTTAATTGCTCAAATTCTAAAGCTTCCAGCAATTAATTCGTGTACATCTTTTGCACAGGATGAAAAATCGTTTACAAGAATGTTAGAACATCTTTCGAAAAATATCCCAGAGGAATCTATTGAAAAAATAAAAAATGATTATCAAAACTTAACAATAGGAATTAAAGAAAAATATGGTGTTGAAATTAAATCTCCTTATGAAATTTTCTATAATCCTGCACCACTTACAATTGTTTATACAACTAGGGAGTTCCAACCTTTTGGAGAAAATTTTGATGAAACGTATAAATTTGTAGGACCATCTATTTCTACGCAGTTAATAAAAGAAAACTTCGATTTTACTGCAATCGAAGGAAAAAGACCGATTTATATTTCACTAGGTACGGTTTTTAACGAGGCCATTACTTTCTATAAACTTTGTTTTAAAGCGTTTGAGAATACCGATTATACTATTGTTATGTCTATCGGTGAAAAGACTAAAATAAGTGATTTAGGTGAGATTCCTAAAAACTTCATTGTGAAAAATTATGTTCCACAAACTAAGGTGCTTACATATACAAAATTATTTATTACACACGGTGGGATGAACAGTACACATGAAGGACTTTATAATGGAGTGCCACTAATTGTAATTCCGCAAAGTGCGGATCAGCCAGTAATCGCAAGGCAAGTTGAGAATCTCGGAGCGGGAGTTACATTACAAATGCAAGGATTAACGGAGAGTCAACTACGTGAGAGTGTAGATCTATTATTAAATAACTCTTCATTCAAAGAAACTGTTTTGAATATGAAGGAGTCTTTCCGAAAATCAGGTGGGTATAAGCAAGCTGCAGATGAAATTTTAAAATTTACAGGTCGGCATTAACTCTATACATGTAAAAAGTGTCTATATTAAAATATATAGACACTTTAATGTTATATGAAGCGAGGAATTGATTAAATGGAAAGAATGAATTTTGTTAGGTTTAATATGTATTGTATATGGTAACTGTATGGTTATGGGCGACAATATTATTTAGAAAATGAAAGTAAAACATCTAAATAGAATACTTTTTATTTTTTATATCTAATAAACTTAATACCAAGCCACATAACATTGCTAGTGCGAGAATAAAACTCAGCCAGTTAAATGTATTTTCTGTAATATATATTGAAATACATATTGTAGAAAAATAAATTAATCCTGCAATAAATAGGTATACGTCACGCTTTAAAGATTTTAATGTCCCCATTCTTTTCACCTCTGCTTTGTTTGAGTTATGTTATAAAAAAGAACCTGCACACCTGCAGATTCTCTTGGTGATGATTTCTAAGTATGTAACTCAGTTCTAATAATAGGATATATTGAGTCGCAAGAAATATCAATTATTAAAATGCGAATGTCTTTTTCCAAGAATCTATTGTTTTAAAAAACACCGCTTGGATCATTCATTCATTTATTTATTTATGAACATGCTAATGAGTAGGGGCGTATACTTGGACTTATAAATACTTGTGCAGTCTATAATTTGACGAATTACAGTATGGGTGATGGATTTAGAATGTGGAATAATGTAGCCTCTTCTACAATTGTAAAATCAAATTAAACGTTATACAAATAAAAAACGATGATTCCTGAGTGTGCAAGGATCATCATTTTTTTATTTGTAAGAAGCGTAAATTTAGCGGTATAAGAGTATGTATCGAATACATCTCTATTCATAGTATTGTTGGGATAGCACTAAATTGCCATTAAGTTAAATGCTTACAAATCTCCGTCTAGAATATTCATCAAAGAGGCTTTCAAACGAATAAGATACAGAAAGGGTATTATATGAATCCATAATGCAGATTCATATAATACCCTTTTTATCACACCAATGCTTTCATCATAAGTATGTGCGGAATTCCATCTTCCATAAATACATCAGAAGAAGTTTGATAGCCTAATTTTTCATAAAACCCTTCAGCTTGTGTTTGACCGTGTAGTTTCACTTTGTTTGCTTCTTTGTTACGAGCAATCTCTTCTAATGCTTGGATTATTACTTTTCCTAATCCGTATTTGCGATAGTCTTTTAAAATACAAATTCTTTCTAGTTTACCCATTCCGTCCACAAAACGTATACGGCCAGTTCCTACAGGAAGTTCATTATAATAAACTAATATATGTCGGCATGCCTCGCCAATTTGGTCATATGTATCGAATTCATCCTCAAGAGGTACACCTTGTTCTTTTACAAATACTTTTTTTCGAATGTGAAAGGCAGTTTCTAAATCAGTAAGTTCTGTTATGAGTTTGGATTGCAAATTGTTCAGCCCTTTCAAGTGTGATATGAATGTGTTTTCATAGTATATCATACTGTAATGCTATAAAAGAAAAAACTGACTTGAAAAAGTCAGCCTTTAAAATGATTAATATTCTTTTATACCGTTTTCTGTTCCGATGATCGCTTTGCTCGTCATATTGATAAATAATCCTGTTTCAACTACACCGGTAATCATCTTTAACTCTTTATTTGTATCATTTGGATTCAATATTTTGTTTGTAAAAATACAATCAATAATGAAATTACCGTTATCGGTTATAAATGGTCCACCATCTTTCATACGTAAACGTGTTTCGCATCCTATAGATTGAACTTTCTTTTCAGTTTGTTTCCAAGAGAAGGGGATGATTTCAATAGGAAGTGGAAAAGTGCCTAAATGTGAAACGATTTTGGATTCATCTGCAATAATTATAAGCTTTTCAGAGGAGGTAGCGACAATTTTTTCGCGAAGTAATGCACCACCGCCACCTTTTATTAATTGTAAATCATTATTGATTTCATCTGCACCATCGATTGTAAGATCGAGTATGTCGGTTTCATTTAAAGAGATTAAAGGAATAGCTAGTTGTTTTGCTAATACTTCAGTTTCTTTTGATGTCGGTACAGCTTGAATGGATAACCCTTCTTGCACACGTTCACCTAACTTTTGTATTGTCCAATATACAGTTGAACCCGTACCAAGTCCAACCTTCATTCCATCTTTTACAAAGTCAGCAGCATATTCACCGGCTAGCTGTTTTAAATTCATCCTTTTACTCCGCCGGACGTGGTCCAGCATCTAAACCGGAACTTTCAACTGTAAGTATTGGGCGCACAGTAATATCTTTATGTACACGCATTTGGCACGATAATCGTAAGTGGTCTTCAATTCCTTTTTCCGTAATAGCTTGTTTTTCATCATTTGTAGCTTCACAAAAATCACCTGCAATGACTTCAACTCTACAAGTTGTACATCTTGCTTTGCCACCGCAACGATGAAGAATGTGTACACCGTTATCTTCAAGTGCTAATACTAGTTTTGTCCCTTCTTCAACATCAAAAGTTCCAGTACCTTCAACTGTTAATTTTGGCAAATTGATTCCTCCTCATGTAAAATGCTATATAACATATTTATGACCCGTATTCATGAACATAAACATAAAATTAATTATAAGCCCCGTAACTTTTTTATTTGTTCAATCGTTTAATAAGTAAGCGCTGAAAAGGAGTGGTTATTTTGTGCACAAAAGTAACTCCAGTTTTAAAGGATCATATCGATATGAATCATTCAAATATAAATTTTTTAATTGAACATTATGCAGAGGTAAAAAGATACTGTACGTTTTTGACGAAAAACAAATGGGATGGGGAAGACCTTGCCCAAGAAGCAATTTGCAAAGTTCTTCAAAAGTATAGTGAGAAGGAAATTTGTATAACGCTTCTGTATAAAATTGCTCGAAATCAATGGTTAGATCAAATGAAATCAAAATCCGTTCAAGAAAAGTTAGAACAGCAAAATACATTTGAAGAACCACATGGGAAAATTGCAGATCTGCATGAAATGGTAGGGAAAGTATTGTCTTCGTTAAATGTGCAACAATCTGTAATTTTATTATTGAAAGATGTTTTTCAGTATAGTATCGCGGATATTGCTAAAGTATGTTCGGTATCAGAAGGTGCAGTGAAAGCATCGTTATTTAGGAGTAGAAATAGGCTGAAAACTGTAAGTGAAGAAGGCATTGAAATAGTGGAGTACACGGATGATGTTGAGATCGTTGTAACTTCTATTCGTGAAGAAAGACCTGAATTGTTGACGAAACTTCTCCCAACAATAGACTTTACTAAGTTACCATCAATACAACCGGTGTTATTATTCAGTATGAAAAAACCTTCTTCTTACAGTTGTATGCTTAGTGCGGCATAAAATAGATGGAGGGATTTAATATGAATGCAATTCCTTACGTAGTAGAACAAACGAAATTAGGAGAACGCTCCTATGATATATATTCAAGATTATTAAAAGACCGAATTATTATGATTGGTTCAGAAATTAACGATCAAGTTGCAAGCAGTGTAGTAGCACAATTATTATTTTTAGAAGCGGAAGATGCAGAAAAAGATATATTCCTGTATATCAATAGTCCGGGCGGTTCAACGACAGCGGGATTTGCAATATTAGATACGATGAACCTTATTAAACCAGATGTGCAAACACTTTGTATGGGTTTTGCGGCATCATTTGGTGCGCTTTTACTATTAGCTGGCGCAAAGGGAAAAAGATTTGCGCTCCCTAACAGTGAAATCATGATTCATCAACCTCTCGGCGGTGTAAAAGGGCAAGCAACGGAGATTGAAATTACTGCAAAAAGAATATTAAAGTTAAAACATGATATTAACAAAATCATATCTGATCGAACAGGGCAACCAGTAGAAAAGGTAGCTCATGATACAGAAAGAGATTATTTTATGACGGCAGTAGAAGCGAAGGAATATGGAATTGTTGATGCAGTTATTGAGAAAAAATAACATGAAACAGGCTAGAGAATATGATAAATTCCCTAGCCTGTTTTTGTCATTCTTTTACCCATTCATCAACTAAAGCTTGATTTTTTTTAATCCATTTTCGCGCGGCTTCTTCCGGATCTTTCGTTTTATTTAGCATGACCATTAAAGTACCTAGTTGTTCATCGTTCATTTTCCATTGATCAAAGTATTTTACAATATCCGGATGATCTTTTTCGAAACCTTTACGAACTGAGTAATAAATGTCATCTTTTTCACCATATACTTTCTTAGGGTCTTTTAAATATTTTAAGTCAAATTCTGAAAATCCCCAATGCGGATTCCAAAGCGTAACAGCGATTGGTTTCTTTTTCGTATACGCCTTCTTTAGTTCGCTCATCATCGCAGCTTCTGAAGATTGGACAAGTTTTAATTTTATATCATATGCCTTCATTGCTTTATCCGTTAAATTCATAAGGCTACTACCTGGTTCAATCCCAACAATTTTATTATCTAGCTCATCTTTATGTGCGTTTAAATCTTCTATGCTGTTTATGTTTTTCATATAAGAAGGGACGACTAAACCTAGTCCAGTGCCTTCATACCATTTTGATTTTAAGACAATATCATCTTTATAACGAGCATTTAGCGGTTTATCCGTAACAGGCAGCCATACTTCTAAATTTGCATCGACATCACCACGAGCAACACCAGTCCAAATCGCAGCTTTTTCTAAATACATGAGCTCAACTTTATAGCCTTTTTCTTCTAATAAAACTTTCCACATGTTTGCAGTTGCAATATTTTCTTTCCAACTTGTTACACCAAGTTTAATTTTCCCTTTCGAATTTGCATTTGTTGCATTACATGAAGTGAAAATCATAGTAATAAATAATGCAAGGCATATAAGCCATATTTTCTTTCTCATTGAAACCCTCCTAAGAAACGTTTGCCTCTTTAAATAAATGTATAAGTAAGCATTCTTATTATGAACGGAAACGAAAATTTTAAAGAAAGCTTATGAATGTCATTTTTATGTAATATTTCTTTGTAAAATCGCAACACTATGTAAATAGATGGGTAGAAAAGGAGTAGTGACATGGATAATACAAAGGTACGTGTTGAAAATGTAACAAAAGTATTTGGGAAACATCCGCAAAGAGCGCTTACCTTATTAAAAGAAGGAAAAAGCAAATCCGAAATTTTAAAAGAGACAGGAATGAACGTTGGTGTGAAAAAGGCAACGTTTGAAGTATACACCGGAGAAATTTTCGTTATTATGGGTTTATCCGGTAGCGGGAAATCAACGCTAGTTCGAATGCTAAATCAATTAATCAAACCGACAGCGGGGCATATATACATAGATGGTGAAGACATCGCAACGATGGGAAAAGAAGAGTTACGAAGAGTGAGAAGAACGAAGATGAGCATGGTGTTTCAAAAATTCGCTTTATTTCCGCACCGTACAGTGATACAAAACGTTGCGTACGGGTTAGAAATTCAAGGAGTTCCAGTAGAGGAACGAGAAAATAAGGCGTTAGAATCGCTACAGTTAGTAGGGCTAGATCATCATAAAGATAATTACCCAAGTCAACTTAGTGGTGGTATGCAGCAGCGTGTTGGAATCGCAAGGGCACTAACGAATAATCCAGATGTATTACTAATGGACGAGTCATTTAGTGCATTAGATCCATTAATTCGAAAAGAAATGCAAGATGAATTGTTAGAGCTACAAGATAAAATGGAAAAAACAATTATATTTATTACACACGATTTAGATGAAGCGCTTCGCATTGGAGATCGTATCGCATTAATGAAAGATGGAGAAATCGTTCAAATTGGAACGCCGGAAGAAATTATGATGAGCCCTGCCAATGAATTTGTAGAGAAGTTCGTGGCGGACGTGAATTTAGGAAAAGTAATTACGGCGTAATCTATATTAAAACGACCGGAGACTTTATTAATTGACCGTGGACCTCGTGTCGCACTTCAAATTATGAGGAATGCGGGTGTTTCTACAGTATATGTTGTAAACAAAAAGTATGAGTTCTTAGGTATATTAACCGCAGATGATGCGAGTAAAGCAATGCAAAAACAGTGGCCAATTGCTGATTTATTACTTAACGATATTCCGCACGTTTATTTAGATACTTTACTTGAGGAAACGTATGCAAAAATGGCGGAGATGAAATATCCGTTACCAGTAATTGATGAGAAGAAAAGGCTAAGAGGAATTATTAAACGTGAAAGTGTCATTCAAGCTCTTGCAGGTAACATTGAGGAAGAGGTGAAAGACGATGAATAGTATACCGCGTATTCCATTAGGGGAATGGGTTGATTCATTTGTTGCGAGTTTATATGAGCACTTTGAAGGCTTGTTCCGAGGATTTTCTTATATTATCGGTGGATTCGTTGATTTACTCACTAATTTTTTAATAATAATACCAGCCATATTGATGATTATCATCCTATGCTTCCTCATTTGGTACACAACGAGGAAATTATCTTTAGTCATTTTTACGCTCATTGGATTATTATTTATTTTAAATATTAACTACTGGGCACAAACGATGCAAACATTAGCACTCGTACTTACGTCTGTTATTATTTCAATTATTGTCGGAATTCCAATTGGCATTTTAGCATCTCAAAATGAACGTTTCTCAAAATTTTCAAAACCGACATTAGATTTTATGCAAACAATGCCAGCATTCGTTTATTTAATACCAGCCATTACGTTTTTTGGTGTAGGAGTTGTTCCTGGTATTATTGCTTCCGTTATTTTTGCTATGCCGCCGACAATTCGCTTTACAGACCTAGGGATTAGACAAGTTCCAGAAGATTTAATTGAAGCAGCGAATGCATTTGGATCCACAGCATCACAAAAACTATTTAAAGTACAATTACCGCTGGCAACCGGAACGATTATGGCTGGCGTGAACCAAAGTATTATGCTTTCGTTATCAATGGTTGTAACGGCTTCACTTGTAGGGGCACCAGGACTTGGAGTTGATGTATACCGCTCCGTCACACAAGTAAATATCGGAATGGGATTTGAAGCGGGACTAGCCATTGTTGTCATTGCGATTATATTGGACCGCATTACACAAGGATTTCATCAAAAAAGAAGATAACAAAAAAACACACTTTAGTATACAAAGTGTGTTTTTTTGTTTGAAAAGATCACATACGTACAATAACAGAACCGCCAGCTGGTGCACAAACCTGGTTTTGCTGTTGTTCCATTGATTTAATTAAATGATTATTTTCTTCTATTAATGAGATTAATTTCGCTAATTGGCTTTCAAGACTTGCGATACGCTGCATCATATATTGTGAATCATGATGCATTTGAATCGTTCCTCCTTAAATAAATTACTGATCTTTCTTATAGTAAATGCCTATGTATAATTAATGGTTACTTGAAATTTTTTCATTATAAAAGGAGTATGTACAGAAAATGGAAAATGTTATATGTAAAGTTAAAGTACATTTTTTGGAAATATTCAAATGAGATAGTGAATGTATGTAATTTAGGGAGAAATGATGAGAGGAGATGCAATTTTGGCTAAAAATAAAAAAAGAAATGATGCTTTGGCAATAGGTGTCGGTATAGGGATTGTAATCGGTGTATTTCAGGGGTATTTTACAAAAAATTTAGTAATCGGAATTGTGATTGGGATCATAATTGGGATTGCATTTTTGAAGAAAGAATGAGGTGTAAATTTATTTCAAAAATTGCCGTATTAAAAGAAAGAATTTTCGGAATACAAATCCTGTTTTTCCTTTTTTTATGATATTATAAATAAAAAGGATGGTGATGGATATGTCAACTAACAATCAAGTAGAACAAAATTGCTTTATTTGCGAAAAGCATAGAGGAAACATTACAGTTCCAGGTGGAGCTATTTACGAAGATGAACTCATTTACGTTGGACATGTCCATTGGGATGCAGAAGAAACATATCTTGGTTATGTAATGATTGATATAAAGAGACATGTACCTGGTCTCGCTGAATTAACTGAAGATGAGGCAAAGGCATTCGGACTGATAACAAGTAGAGTAAGTAAAGCGCTAAAAGAAAGCGAAGGAGCAGAACATATTTATACTTTCGTTTCAGGTAATGGTGTACCACATATGCATATGCACATTATACCGCGTTATCCAAATACACCCAAAGAGTTTTGGTCACCGACTGAAATAGCAAATTGGACTGGTGCACCCTATGGAGATTCAGAGAAAATAAAAAAACTATGCGAAAGAATACGAAAGTATATGGTGAATGAGTATGCATACAACAAATAATACACAATATTCATGGGTTGGAAGTAGAGAAATGTGTTTAGACGAAGTTTCAGTCAAGCAATATGGTGATATTGTACTTGGTAAATACGGCGGAAATATAAGTGCCGGAGCAAAAAAGAATGAAGACGGTGCATTAGTTTGGTCGAATGGTGATTGGGAATTCGCCGTTATATTAGACGGGCATAATAGTGCAGAAAGTGTTGAATTAGTAGTAAATACAATCCAAAAAGAATATGAAAATATAAAAGCGATTATGAAAGAATCAATTAAAACAGTATTTCGATCTGTTGAAAATCATATACTTACAATTTTTCAATCCTCCTCATTTAAAGAAAACTGTAAAAGAGTAAAAGGTGAAACTGCTTGCTTAATATGCGTAAGAAAAGAAAATTACATATGGTGGCTTTCCATAGGTGATTGCTTAGTTTATGTATTTCATGATGAATTACATAAATTAGGACAATATACATTGAATCAACGCCACTTTTACGAATGGATTGGAAATGTAAACACATTTGATTTACCCGTTCCTTGCTATTCGTCAGGAATTCGTGAATTACGTACTGGGAAAAATCGAATTGTAATGGTGACAGATGGGGTATTAGAATGCGGAGAAAGACGATATGAGACTTCTGAAAATCTATATAGTGACATGAATAGAAATAATAAAAGTCTTAAAGAGAGTGTTGTTAACATTTTAGAACACGTTCATCATCAATTCGGACGAGATAGTGCGACAATTATTAGTTGGGACGTTGAAAATAAAAGGAATGCTACGTATCCGAGTGATCAGCCGGAGAAAATCCAAACGATTAAGTAAAGGAGGGTACCTCTCTGTTTCATGTGAAAGTAATTGTATTAGTTTTATGGATCTTATTCTTAGTTGTTTTAGAAAATATAGTGAGAAAAAAGCTGAATATACCGAAACAAAAAGGATGGAATAATAAATATGTGAACAAGTCTCATAAATGGGGAAACAGAATTATTATTTTTTCTTATATAGTGGTTATTATTATATGTTCTTCTCTTTCAAACCCCCTATACATGGGCTTTCTACCTTTTCTGTTTTTAATTACGTTATATAGTTTTGATGCATATATGGAATGGAAATATGACAGGGAATCGAGGGAGTTTTTGATGTCCTTAGGTGGGGCTGTATCGTTAATGATAACGGGGATTATTGTATATTTTCTTCTTTAATACGTATTGATTACAGCCCTATAGCAATGTCATATAATGAGCAATTAAAGTGAGAGAAGAAATGAAAAGCCCTCGATTACGTGCAGAAGCAATGGTTTTAAATGAAGATCATTCTAAAGTACTTGTTCAATGTGATGAGAACGAATCATTTTATCGTTTTCCAGGTGGCTCTATTGAATTTGGTGAAACAGCAAAAGAAGCAATAATTCGAGAGTTAATGGAAGAATACGATTTGAAAGTTGATGTTCAAGAGTTAGCAATTGTAAATGAGCAAATTTTTGAGTGGAACAACGAAAAAGGTCATCATTTTACATTGATACATTGGGGGACTGTTGAAGAGATCATTACAAATGAAATAAGGCATAAAGAGCATGAGGATATTATTTTAATATGGAAAAGTCTAGAGGCATTAAAGGAGAAGCCCAAATTTCCTGAAGGAATCGTAAGTTATTTAGAAGAGGATAACCGTAATGTAGTCCACTTTATTTCAAATAATTAAATGAAGTAATAGGAGGGATGATAATGGGAACTTCTACTTTTTGGATTATAACTATTATTTTTTGTATAGCTGTCTATTTGTTTGATAAGTTTTTAAGAAAAAAATTGAATATGCCAAAGAGTGGTTTTTGGGGATATAAGAAGCATGTAAATAGTTTACATAAAAAATTGGAAATAGGACTACTTTTTATTTATTTAATAACTAGTTTTATTTTTATCTTTAAATTCGAAAGTGTTAATATTGCTTATGTCATTTTCACTTATTTAGGGGGTACGTTAATCTTAAGAGCATTGATGGAATGGAAGTATGATAGAGAATCGAAAGAGTATATATTTTCGATAATTGGAGTATTTACATTTATTTTTATGACTTCGATGCTATTTTACTTCGTTCCACCTGCGACATAATAAAATGATTATTGATGGTACAAATAATGAAATGATGAAGTAAATAATAACCATTTATCTGTTCGATGATAAATGGTTATTATTTACGTTAAAGTTACATCTTCTTAAAACTCCTCAAAACAAGAAATTCCCACAATCTCCAAGGCAGAATCTTCTTCGCAAAGATCATAAATTTTACACCTTTCCCAATTGGGTATCGTAATGTAGTTCGCTTGGATTCTGCAATTTCAACGATTTTATTAGCAACATCTATCGGGTTTCCTAATGTATCGCTTCCGCTATTAATATGTTTTTGAATTTTATCCATATATTCTTTGTAAGGGGAAGTTGTTTCAAATTTGTTTTCAGCTAGTTGTTTACCAATTTCCCATATGTTCGTGTTATAAGAACCAGGTTCAAGTAAGGTAACGTCTATTCCGAAAGGCTTTACTTCTAAGCGAAGGGATTCACTCCAGCCTTCTAATGCATATTTTGAAGAAACGTAAGGAGATAGACCAGGGAATCCTACTTGCCCGCTAATACTGCTTATATTAATGATTTTTCCACTTTTCTGCTTTCTCATATATGGTAAGACAAGTTGCGTGATGGATATAGCTCCAAAAAGATTTGTTTCAAATTGTTTACGGTAGTCCTCCACTGGGATTTCTTCGATAAAGCCCCCATTTGCATATCCTGCA
The DNA here is from genome assembly GCF_042728695.1 of Bacillus sp. NPDC060175. Lineage (NCBI taxonomy): Bacteria > Bacillati > Bacillota > Bacilli > Caryophanales > Bacillaceae > Bacillus > Bacillus sp. NPDC060175. Next base: position 25,515 of record NZ_JBHWYR010000020.1, on the reverse strand, counting down.
TTATTTATGAGAATGTCTATTCTGTTTATTTCGTTTAAAAATAATTGGAAGTTATGTATAGAACCTTGATCTGTTACATCTAATTGTTGCACTTTAATATTTTGTTGTAAGTCGAGTTTAGTAGCTTGAGATATTAAGTCTATTTGTTTCTCAAGATTGCGCATTGTAGCAATGACAAAATAGTCTTTTTTTGCAAGCTCAAGTGTCGTTAAAAGTCCGAATCCACTTGATGCTCCTGTAATAATCGCGATTTTTTTATTCATTGTTCGCTCGCTTTCTTTTTCTTTTATCATAACGAGTTATAAAGAGAAAATCTATTTATTGTATAAAGATATTTGATATAATTGAAAATAATTATCAATTAAATTTTGATTTTCACATAAAAGGAGTGTGGGTTTCATGGAGACTAACGGTTTTCATGATATTTTTCATAAATATTTTTATGGTTTACAAGTTGTAGAGGAAAGACATATGAATGTTCCAAAAACAATAGGTATGGGTGAAATACGAAGATGGACTTCATTTTCAGGTATGGAAATTGTGTTATCAAATTATCAATTTCATAATAACCATCGCATCCAGTTTGCATCTGATGCAGCAATGGTGGAGCTTAATTTTTGTTTACAAGGGTTCGGAGGAGTGCAAGTTGGTCATTCTTCGTATGAATTAATGACTGGAAATAGCTATTTATATTTTATGAATGATTTTGATGTAGTATTTGAATATGAAAAAGAAACGCCTCTATATTCATTAGCGATTGGGATTCCTGTACAATTGTTTAATCATTTCATGATGAATAATGCTATTGAAAAAAGTCTTGATTTTCATTCTATATTAGGAAATCAATCTTTTAAAAAATTTCAAAATCCAATTGATTCTATAACATCTAATCTTATTAAGAGAATGATAGAGCATCCCCCAAAGGATCGTATTAGTCAACTAGAATTAGAAAGTAAAGCGCTCGAATTGCTTTCTATACATTTGGGGAGAGTGTTGCTTAATGATTGTGACGCAAATAAAAGGAGTCAATTATCAAAACAGGATTTGAATAAAATAAAACAGGCTGAAGAAATTTTACTTCAACGAATGGAATCACCCCCATCATTATTAGAATTAGCTAAAATAGTAGAGTTAAATGATTATAAATTAAAAATTGGGTTTAAAGAATTATTTGGGATGTCCACATTTGCATATTTACGAGAAAAGCGTATGGAACATGCGATAGATTTACTGCGTTCGGGAAATAGTAATGTGACCGAAACGGCATTTGCAGTTGGATACAATAATGTCAGTCATTTTTCAGAGTTATTTCGTAAAAAGTATGGAATGAATCCATCAGAACTTTTACGTATTTATTAACGTAAAACAGGAATAATCCGCTATACCGTAAATTCCTCCGTCATTTGGTAGTTGCTTTTTGTAATGGTCATTATAATTATAAACAACATCCAATTGGAAATAACTTTTTATGGAGGAATTTAAATGAAAGAACGGAATGAAAGTCATTTTTGGATATTTGTATTAACAGGAATGTTTCTTATTATAACAACGACGGGTTTTGCACGTATGGCATATGGAATTATATTGCCGTTTATGCAAGAAGGACTCCATTTATCTACAGCTCAAGCAGGTATGTTAGGAACTATACTCTTTTTAGGGTATTTATTAACAGTCGGAACATCTGGAATACTTACTATCCGTTTTGGAGCAAAATCAGTTTTATTAATAGGAAGTTGGCTCGTCGTTATAAGTTTAATAGGATTAGCATTTGTTTCCTCATTTTGGATAGCCTCTATTTGTATGCTATGTTCTGGAGCTGGAAGTGCTCTTGTATATACACCACTCATGTCAATAACGGTAGGATGGTTTCCAGAAAAAAGAGGAACTGCAATGGGGCTGTTATTAAGCGGTGCTGGCATAGGCATGCTATTTAGTGGAATAATTGTTCCTTATATAGTACGTACATTTCCAGAGTATAGTTGGCGTGGTTCATGGCTCTTGTTTGGAGTTATTACATGTATTGTTGTATTCGTTGCCTCAATTGTTTTGAAAAATCCAGAAGTTACTGAAGATGAGGGGGAAAGGAATAATAAGTCGTTTTTATGGAAAACGAAAGAGCTATACATCATTGCATGGATGTATTTTATTGTGGGCGTTGTTTATTTAATTCCAAATTTATATCAAACTAGTTTTATGATTAATAATGGTATTGCGGCATCAATTTCGGGAACTGTTTATGCGATTGCAGGAATGTTTTCAATCGTAGGAGCTCCTGTCTGGGGATTGATTTCGGATCGGATTGGTATAAAGAAGACGTTATGTATTGCACTTTTATTAGCTGTAATAGGTGATATGATTCCAATTATATTTGGACATATCATTGGCTTTATCATATCGGCAATTATTTGGGGTTCCAGCCTCGGAGGTATCCTTTTATTAATTCAAGTTGCTGCTTCAAAGCAAGTATCTCCGAAATATGTCTCAATGGCAATTAGTTTTATATCCGTTTTCTATGCAGTTGGTCAAATGATCGGACCAGGACTTGCGGGATGGATTATTGGGGAAATTGGTTATACAGCAGCGTATGGATTAGGTGCTTTCGGTTTCTTTATGTGCATATGTATGGGATTGAGACTAAAAAGAGGGGATCTTGCAAACTCAGCGTATATAGAGAAGTGAGTATTGTCATGAAATGAATCTTTTTAACGGGGGGAAGCAAAGTGTGCCATGTTAAAGACGTATTAGCAGATCAGTTATTAGCAAATGCGAATGATCCTAGTTGGTATATTCCATTTTCAGATGCAGTTAAGGATTTATCTGAGAGAGAAGCTTTTTGGAAACCGAATGAAGAGTGTAATAGTATAGCTGAAATTGTACAACATTTACTGTATTGGAATACGACGTGGCAAACTAGGTACAAAGAATCAAATGTTAATGCTGTGCCCGCTATTGGTGATAATAACAAAAGTTTTATGCTATCAGATAATCAAACATTTGAAGAGTTAAGAGAAAAACTATTAGAGAAACTGTTACAATGGCAAAGTCTCATAAATGAAGACAAGGTTGAAAGTGATGTAATTGGATTTCCTGTATCTGCGAAGTGGTGGGAAGTATTAGCTAATGTAACGACTCATAACGCGTATCACATTGGTCAAATTATTTACATTCGGAAATTACAGAAGAGTTTTGATAATGAATAAGATAATAATTCTCAAATTAGGTGAACAAAAGTGGACAAAACGAGACAGATGTCTCATTTTGTCCACTTTTTTATTATGAAAGAAAAGAGAAAACCTATTAAATCAGGGATTAGAATTTGGCACAGTACTTGCAATATAAAAGATGAACAAGAAAATAGGAGGGCTGGACATGTTAAAAACAACTGAAAGTAAAGGGAATGAAATTACGAAAGAACAAGCTCGTTGGATGTATGAAAAAATGTTAGAGATTCGTAAGTTTGAAGACAAGGTGCATGAATTGTTCGCGCAAGGCGTTCTGCCAGGTTTCGTTCATTTATACGCTGGTGAAGAAGCAGTAGCAGTTGGTGTATGTGCCCACTTAACAGATAGTGACAGTATTACAAGTACGCATAGAGGTCACGGCCATTGTATCGCAAAAGGTTGTGATTTAAATGGCATGATGGCCGAACTTTTTGGGAAAGCGACAGGGTTATGTAAAGGTAAAGGTGGTTCAATGCATATTGCCGATTTAGATAAAGGAATGCTTGGTGCGAATGGGATTGTAGGCGGAGGTTTTCCACTTGCTTGCGGTTCAGCATTAACAGCTAAATATAAAGGAACGAAAGATGTAAGTGTTTGCTTCTTCGGTGACGGAGCAAATAATGAAGGAACATTCCATGAAGGGGTTAATTTAGCAGCGATTTGGAAGTTACCAGTTATTTTTATCGCAGAAAATAACTGTTACGGTGAAGCAACGACATTTGAATATGCGTCAAGTTGTGATTCCATTGCAGATCGAGCGAAAGCTTACAATATTCCAGGTGTTCAAGTAGATGGAAAAGATTTACTTGCAGTGTATAAAGCGGCGGAAGAAGCAGTAGAACGTGCGCGTAATGGCGGTGGTCCAACAATAATTGAATGTATGACATATCGTAATTACGGTCATTTCGAAGGTGAAGCGCAAACGTATAAAACTTCAGAAGAAAAAGAAGAACATTTAAATGAAAAAGATGCGATTGTGAATTTCCGTAAGCATTTAATTCATGAAGCTTTATTAACAGAATCTGAACTTGTGGATATGGAAAAGGCAGTAGATGAAGCAGTGCAACAATCAATTGAATTTAGTGAAAACAGTCCATATCCGGAAGATGAAGAATTATTAAAAGATGTATACGTTTCTTACAAATAAGAGGAGGGTGAAAAATAATGACTAGAACAGTAAGTATGTCAACGGCAATTAATGAAGCGATGAAAATATCAATGCGTCGTGATGAAAATGTAATTTTAATCGGAGAAGATGTTGCAGGCGGTGCACAAGTGGATCACTTGCAAGATGATGAAGCATGGGGCGGTGTACTCGGTGTTACGAAAGGACTTGTACAAGAATTTGGCCGAAATCGTATTTTAGATACTCCAATTTCAGAAGCGGGTTATATGGGAGCGGCGATGGCAGCGGCGGCAACAGGTTTACGTCCGATAGCTGAATTAATGTTTAATGATTTTATCGGAAGTTGTCTTGATCAAGTATTAAACCAAGGTGCAAAGTTCCGCTATATGTTCGGTGGTAAAGCGAAAGTGCCAGTTACAGTACGTACGATGCACGGTGCTGGATTTAGCGCAGCGGCACAGCATTCACAAAGTTTATATGCGTTATTTACGAGCATTCCAGGTATAAAAGTTGTCGTTCCTTCCACTCCTTATGACGCAAAAGGCTTATTATTAGCGGCAATTGAAGATGACGACCCAGTAATCTTCTTTGAAGATAAAACACTTTACAATATGAAAGGCGAAGTACCAGAAGGGTACTATACAATTCCTTTAGGAAAAGCAGATATTAAACGTGAAGGTTCTGATGTAACAATCGTTGCAATTGGAAAACAAGTTCATACAGCACTTGCAGCTGCAAAGCAATTATCGGAAAAAGGACTCGAAGTAGAAGTAATCGATCCACGTTCTTTATCACCGCTGGATGAAGATACGATTTTAGCATCTATTGAAAAGACGAATCGCCTGATTGTTATTGACGAAGCAAATCCAAGATGTAGTATCGCAACAGATATTGCGGCAATTGTAGCGGATAAAGGATTCGATTTGTTAGATGCACCTATTAAACGAATTACAGCACCACATACACCAGTTCCGTTTTCGCCACCACTTGAAAAGTTATATTTACCAACGCCGGAGAAAGTAATTGAAACTGTATCAGAAATGATCGGAGACCAATCTTTATTACATGTGTAATAAAACGATGAGAAGGGAGAGAGAAACATGGCTGTAGAAGTTGTAATGCCGAAGTTAGGTATGGCGATGAAAGAAGGTATTATTACGAGCTGGAATATTAAAGCAGGTGATAATGTAGAAAAAGGTGAACTAATTGCTAGTATTAACTCGGAAAAAATCGAAACTGAAATAGAAGCACCAGCTGATGGAACTGTTCTTGATATAGCTGTAAGTGAAGATGAGGGAGTGCCGCCGGGTACTGTAATTTGCTACATCGGTAAACCGGACGAAAAAGTAGAAGTTCATGAAAACATACATGTTGTAGAAGAAAAAACATCTAATCCAGAACCTAAAAAGGTACAACATCCAGAACCATATGCGATAGATGTGACGAAGCAAAGAGTTAAAATATCTCCAGTAGCAAAGAAAATTGCAAAAACTGAAAATCTCGATATTAGATCATTAATTGGTACAGGACCTGGCGGAAGAATTACAAAGGTAGATGTATTAAAGGCGCTTGAAGAAAGAGTAGCAATTCCAGAAGTACTTGAACAAGAAGAAAGTAAAGTCATTCCTATTACTGGTATGCGAAAAGCAATTGCGAACCGTATGCATGCAAGCTTACAAAATAGTGCGCAATTAACATTAACGATGAAAGTAGATGTTACAGATTTAGTTGCTTTACATAAAAATATGGCTGAAGTTGTGCAAAAACGCTATGAAAATAAATTAACAATTACAGATTTTGTTTCTCGTGCTGTTGTATTAGCACTTCAGGAGCATAAAGAAATGAATAGTGCTTATATAAATGATACAATTCATCAATTTGAGCATGTGCATTTAGGAATGGCAGTAGCGTTAGAAAATGGATTAGTCGTTCCAGCTATTGGCTTTGCAAATAATTTATCTTTAGTAGAGTTATCTAAAGAAATTAAAAAAGCTGCACAAAAAGCAAGAGAGGGTAGTTTAAGTAGTGATGATATGCAAGGAACGACATTTACAATTAGTAATTTAGGAAGCTTTGGAATTGAATACTTCACACCGGTATTAAATACACCTGAATCTGGTATTTTAGGTGTCGGCGCAATTGAACACGTTCCAGTATATAAAGGGGAAGAATTGCAAAAAGGAAGCATGTTACCATTAAGTTTAACATTCGATCATCGTGTATTAGATGGTGCACCAGCAGCTGCATTTTTACGCACAATTAAACAATATTTAGAAGAACCTGTAACAATTCTTCTATAAAAAGAAGGTGAGAAAATGAGTAAATTAGTTGTAATCGGGGGCGGACCAGCTGGCTATGTAGCAGCAATCACTGCTGCTCAAAATGGTAAAGAAGTTGTTCTTATTGATGAAGCTGACCTTGGTGGAACGTGTTTAAATGTCGGGTGTATGCCTACGAAATCATTGTTAGAGAGTGCTGAAGTATACGATATTGTTAATTATGCGAATCGTTTTGGAGTATTAGTAGATAAGCAGAATGTATCAATTGATTGGAAACAAATACAGACGAGAAAATCACAAATCGTTACGCAGCTCGTCCAAGGTATACAATATTTAATGAAGAAAAACAAAATTAAAGTAATAAAAGGTAAGGCGGAATTTGAAACGGATCATCGCTTGCACGTATTACAAGGCGGCAAAGAAGAAATAGTAGATGGGGATCAATTTATTATCGCGGCTGGGTCGGAACCGATCGAACTGTCGTTTGCTTCATTTGATAGGAAATGGATTTTAAATAGTAGCCATGTAATATCTCTTGAAAACATACCAGCTTCATTACTTATCGTTGGCGGTGGTGTAATAGGTTGTGAATTTGCAAGTATATATAGTCGCCTTGGAACGAAAGTAACGATTGTTGAAATGGCACCGCAATTACTACCTGGTGAAGATGAAGATATCGCAAGCATTTTAAGAGAAAAACTAGAAAATGACGGCGTAGAAATTTTCACAGGGGCAGCTTTAAAAGGATTAAATAATCATAAAAAGCAAGTGATGTTTGAATATAAAGATAGTATTCATGAAATATCTCCAGAGTATGTTCTTGTATCTGTCGGCAGAAAACCACGTGTGCAACAATTAGGTTTAGAAAAGGCAGGAGTTCAATTTTCAAATAAAGGGATTACTGTAAATGAGCATATGCAAACGAATGTACCACATATTTATGCTGCGGGTGATATTATTGGAGGTATTCAACTTGCTCACGTGGCTTTCCATGAAGGAACGACGGCAGCATTACACGCGTGCGGAGAAGCTGCGAAAGTAAATTATCATGCTGTACCACGTTGTATTTATACAAGTCCAGAAATTGCAAGTGTCGGTTTAACCGAAAAAGGAGCAAGTGAGCAATATGGTGATATCCTCATAGGAGAATTCCCATTTACAGCTAATGGAAAAGCTCTTATTATAGGAGAACAAACGGGTAAAGTAAAGGTCATTGTGGAGTCTAAATATCAAGAAATTGTAGGAATCTCTATTATTGGTCCTCGTGCAACGGAATTAATTGGACAAGGAACGGTTATGATTCATACAGAAGTAACTGCTGATATAATGAGAGATTATATTGCAGCACATCCAACTTTATCTGAAGCAATTCATGAAGCATTACTTCAGGCAGTAGGACATGCTGTGCATGCTTGAATGTGAAAAGACCAGTCTTAAATTGACTGGTCTTTCTAGTGTTCAATGCAATATTTATAAAAGAACTATAACTTTTAGTGCTTTCGATAAACTTCAAGTAACTTTTACAGGAGTGACGAAATGTTCTATACCGGAAAATTTTGAAGGTGCTTGGTGGCTATACCATGAAATAGAGCTTACTGAAGATGGTCTCGAACTGGGTGTTTTATTTGATTGTCCATTTAGAGAAGTGAAGATTTGTGCAAAGGATGTATTGCTTGAGAAAAAATGACTTAGATACATGTATATTAACTAATAATAAAGAGAGTCTCTGTAGATGATATTTACAAGTTCGATAATAAAAAAAACAGTCATTAAAGACTGTTTTTTTATTTTGATGCTAGATTATCAAGTTTCCAGTATGTATTTGTTAATGGAGCAACTTTACTATCTATGTACAAATACATATTATTTAAATCTTTTGGTAAAGTTTTCATATTAAATAAAATGTCAGTAGTTAAAGAGAACTCAGATGGAACCTTTTCAGCGTTCTCATTGTGTATAACTTCGCCTTCGTATTTATTACCAGTTTTTTCATCTTTAATGAAATATTTTATTTCTGAAAGATCTATAGTTTCCTTATCGGCTCGAGCGTTATTAATTGTAACACGAGCTGTAAGGCGCCACTCTTTATCAATTTTTTCAATTTTTGCATTTTCGACTGTTGCTCTATAGTATTCGTTTTTAAAGATTTCCCCATAGTGCATTGCATTCTTTTCGAGAGCGCTCTTCTCTTGTTTTTGTGTACCACTTCCATTACATCCTGCCATTATCCCTGTAAATAATAATGCTGTACAAGTTACTTTGATTAAAGATTTCATAGTAATTCCTTTCTGTATTAAAAAGTAAAACATAGGAATAATTTTACATCAGCAGGAAAATAAATAGAAGTCTTTTTATGGAATATACAAATATACATTTATTTGGTATTAAAAGTAATGAAGTAAAAAGAGAGAAAAAACTCGCATAAAGCTGGAAAAATAAGAATTGAAAATATTGTAAAACGGAAGAAACGTGCATATAATTAACATAAAGTTTAAATTTCTGAATCTTCAATAACGGTGGTGAAAACATGTTTACTGAAGAACGTCGAGAGAACATTTTAGAATTGCTTAAGAAAGATGGAAGAGTAATCGCAAAGGATCTTGCGGAAAGGTTCGATATGTCTATCGATTCTATAAGAAGAGATCTGTCAATAATGGAGAAAGATGGTTTATTAAAAAGAACGCACGGAGGTGCCATTGAACTTGCTCGAGTGAGAAACTTAGCTGCGGAACCATCTAAACGTTATAGTGAAGGTACAATATACGAGGAAGCAATTGCAAAAATGGCTGCTTCGTATATAAAAGAAGGTGATTCAATTTTTATTGGCGGGGCTTCTATCCATTATGCAATGCTAAAATATTTACCTGAAATATCATTTACAGTTATCACGAATTCTATAGAAATAGCTAGTCAACTACGGGAAGATAAAGATGTTGATACGTATTTAATAGGTGGTAAGGTAAAGCCTTCTGGGAATATTACAGATACACTTGCTTCCGAATCGATTAGTAGTTTTACTATTGATATTTATTTTTCTACAGGTGGTGGCATTTCATTAAATGGTATAAGTACCTCAACACCGGAAGTTGCTCATTTCGGAAAAACAGTAAGCAAAATTGCTCGAAGAAATATTTGTTTAGCACCCCATAATAAACTTGGAATTGATTGTTTTATAAAAGGGGAATCCCTTAAAGAAATTGATCTTATTATAACAGATGAAGAAGCTCATAAAGAAGTAATTCAAGAGTTTGAGAAGCAGGATAAAAAATTGGTAATAGCCCAATCTACTGAATAACAAAAGGAGTTTGCAATGATTATAAAAGAGCAAGAGTTTCATATAAATGGACTAGATTATACAATTCGATCTGCAACTTTCCAAGATGCAGATCAGTTATCGGAAATACGAGTACAGATTGATGGAGAAACTGAAAATATGGATAGAGAGGCCGGAGAGGGATTAATAGATACGGAGGGGTTTCAAAAAATAATCAAAACTGATAGTGAAAAAATGAAAAATCTATTTTTAGTTGCAGAAGTGCACAATCGAATCGTTGGATTTTCAAGATGTGAAGGATCTGATTTAAAGAGATTGTCCCATAAGGTTGAGTTTGGCGTTTGTATTTTAAAAGAGTTTTGGGGATATGGAATTGGTAAGAGTCTATTACAACAATCTATCAATTGGGCTGACGAAAATGAAGTGAAAAAGATAGCGTTACAAGTGTTAGAAACAAACGAGAAAGCAATTCAGCTTTATAAAAAATTAGAATTTGAAGTAGAGGGCGTTCTGAAAAATGATAAGAGGCTGTCGGATGGTAAGTATTACGATACGGTTATCATGGGCAGATTTAACGATACTTCTCATAAAAGAGGTGAAGAAATATGTTTTACAGAAGGAAGTACTATATAGTAAAAAATGAATTCGTAGAAATATTTAATGATCATTTCAATAACACGAATTTACCTAACCAATTAAAGCATGGTTCTCGTTTAATAGGACGCTGGATGAAAGATAATAATGATGGTACAACTGAAGTATTTACAATATGGGAATATGATAGTTATGAAGATTATATAGAAATTGAAACGAAAATTAGAAATGATAAAATGCACGTTAAAAGAATACGTGATTGGTATGATAAATATGGCGGGAGGGAATACGTTTTACGAGAGTACATAATGGAGATGGAAAATGAAGAGTTGCTATGTACTGTAAAGCGATAGAGGAGTGAAATTTAATGGAAATAAGAACGAAATTATTTATTAGTTTAGCATCTACTATTTTATTTATCGTTGCGGTGGTAATATTCTTTTTTAATAATAATCCGATAAAGTGGTTTTGGTTCTGTATTTTACTAGGATCAGTTATACAAAATATAGTTTTATTTAAAAAATATAAAAAAAATCATTAAGATATTCAAGTTAATAACATATTTGTGTCATCTTCTCAATGTTATTGAAAACGCTTTTACCCGGTTTTATAATAAAAGTATGTTTTTTAAATCTCCAAAACAATTAAAAGGGAGATGATACAATGTTAGTTTCACCGTTTTACTTACATACATGGAAAAAATTTGTGGATGAAGGTGTTCTTGATTCAAACCGTATAAATGAAAGAATTTCAGAATCCTGGCATCGTTGTAAACAAGCGAATGTAAATCCTCATATGAACAAAGGTCAGAATATTTTGACTCATAATATTTTTCAAGATCAAAAACTAAAGAGTGAGATTTTCCTCGATATAGCATTACCTCACTTACAAAATATGAATAAAACAATAGATGAACTACAGATGATGGCACTATTAATTGATCCAGATGGATATGTACTTTCATTAAGTGGCAATAAACAAACGTTAAAACGAGCGAAACACATTAATTTCATTGAAGGTGTGAAATGGACTGAAGCTGCGGTTGGGACAAATGCTATTGGTACAGCGTTAGAAATTGAAGAGGCAATTATGATAAGTGGTACAGAACATTATTCTGTCGCTTCTCATAGCTGGAGTTGCGCGGCTGCTCCAATTCACAATGATGATGGGAAATTAATTGGCGTTCTTGATTTTTCATGTCCGATTGAGTTTTCGCATCCGTATATGCTTGGCATGGTAACTTCAATTGCGCATGCAATTGAACGTGAATGTAGCATTCGTGTACATCAAAACGAACTACATTTAATTCACCGTTTTCTAGATGTAATTGATAGTGATGAACAAGTTGTTATTTGTAATCATCGTGATGTTGTTGTATCTGCAAGTAAACGAGTACGTGAGCAAGTTTCAAATTGGTCGCGGATGAGACTAGTGGACTTATTGCAGAATGGAATGATGTCAAAATTAGAAGTACCTGTATATAGTAATGATAGAATGATAGGGAAATGTATTTATTTAAAAGAAAATAGAAGTTCAAACATATATGGTTCTTTACGAATAAATGGCAAAGTACATTTTTCAGGTGTCATTGGGACGAGCCCTTCTTTTAATAACACGTTAAAAGAAATCCAGCTTGTTTCACCGACTGATGCTAGTGTATACGTATGTGGTGAAACAGGTGTAGGAAAAGAGTATGTTGCTAGAGCAATTCATGAAAATAGCCCAAGAAAAGATGGCCCTTTTATAGCTGTTAATTGTGGTTCATTGCCGAAAGAATTAATGGAAAGTGAACTGTTCGGCTATGCTGAAGGAGCGTTTACAGGGGCACGACGTCAAGGTTATAAAGGAAAGTTTGAACAAGCGGACGGAGGAACAATCTTTTTAGATGAAATTGGAGAAGTTCCACCAGAAATGCAAGTGGCATTATTACGTGTTTTACAAGAACGAACAGTAACGCCGATAGGAAGTTCAAAAGAAATCCCGATAAATATTCGTGTTATTACAGCAACACATAAAGATTTATTACGATTAGTAGAAGAAGGGAAATTCCGTCAAGATTTATATTATCGTTTACACGTTTATCCGATATACGTTCCATCATTATCAGAAAGAAATGAAGACATCCCGTATTTTATACAAGATTTTTGTGAGCGAAAGCATTGGAATGTTCAATTCCCTACTAGCATTTGCAAGCAATTTTCACAACATAAATGGCCAGGAAATATAAGAGAATTATTAAATGTACTAGAACGTATTTACATTTTGTCGCAAGGACGGGAAATATGCGAAAAACAAATCTCATTTTTATTACAGACGATGATGGGAAAGCAAAAACAACTTGAGTTGCAAACTGAAAATGAAGAGGAACATACGTTGAATTTTCGTGAAAAAATACAGTGCGATAGCATGATTGAAGCATTGCATAAGACGAATGGGAATGTATCTTTAGCTGCAAAGTTATTAGATGTGCCTCGGAGTACGTTTTATAAGAGAATGCAAAAATTCAGGCTATAAAAGTAGATTTTTGTAATCTACTTTTTCTTTATGAGCTCACGTTCTGTCGGAATGTGCGCTTGCCGGGGAAATAATAGAATAGTTAGAAAAAAGATTTCCTGAAGGAGAGTTGTAAGTGAAGTATATTGAAATTGGTATCGGAAATCGGTGGTTCGTTCGGACGGAAACGGAGAATAAGGATGGGACTGAATTTGAGGAACGAGGAATTGTAAAACCCATTTACTTTGAGTCTTTATATGTACGAGTCTGGTTTCGGAAAACGTGTTTTATTTTTGACACGAAAGAAGGGTTTAAGAAAGTAAGAAAAAGTAGAGATGAGTATAAATTTATTGTTGGAATTGTGAGTAGATTAAAACAATAAAATAAAACAGGGGGTGTTCTTATGATTAGAATTACCACATTCATACTCGCAATTATTGTATTAGGCTATTCCATTTATAGTTGGAATGATGGTTCGAAGCAAAGTATGCTCATTTTACAATTACTGTTAGGTTTCATGCTTGCTGGTATGGGGATACAAAACTTTAAGAACGATGAAAAAGAGAATAAAAATATGGGGCTTTTGCTTTTACTTACATCACTATTTTGTATCATTATATCGCTTATAAAATATTTTAAATAAACCATTACTTAACATATTGAGTAATGGTTTATTTTTTTGAAGTTTTCTCATTAAAAATTTCAGTAGCTGCTTGGTACATTTTTTTATCAATACAAAATTTTTCCGTTATCCAATAAGTAAGTTCAGAAGAGGTAAGGATATGTTCTCTTTTCTTACCTTGGAAATACTGTTTTAAAACAATATCATTAATAGAAGTTGATTTTAATAATATTATATAAAAATTGTTAGAAAATATAGTTGTTTATAAGAGGGGAGAAAATTAAATGCCGATGTCATTGTATTATAAAAGACTTCGTAAAAATGTAGGATCTGAGCTTATTTTTATGCCAAGTGTAGCTGCTATTATTAAAAATGAGCAAGGAGAGATCTTATTTCAATACCCTGGAGGAGAATATTGGAGTTTGCCAGCTGGAGCAATTGAACCAGGAGAAACACCAGAGGACGCGATTGTTAGGGAAGTATGGGAGGAAACCGGATTAAAAGTAGAAGTGAAAAAAGAAAAAGGAGTGTTTGGAGGGGAAGAATTCAGACATACATATTCGAATGGAGATCAAGTAGAGTATATTGTAGTTGTATTTGAATGTGAAGTTGTCGGTGGAGAGTTGAAAGCGATAGATGGAGAATCTTTAAAACTACAGTATTTTCCCTTATTTGAAAGACCACCATTGGCATTACCATACCCAGATAGAATATTTTTATAAATGATAAAATAGCACACTTTAAATATATGAAGTGTGCTATATATATAACCCCGTGGTGTACATCTCCGTTAACGTATATACAATTTCTTCTAAATCTATCTCTTTATCATTTTGCACGATTGTCCAAAGGAACATTTCATTCATAGAGAACCAGCCGCATGCGACAATCTCTTTATTTAACTTAGTTCGTACTAATTCATTTTCCAGGGAATGAGTAATGTCTTGTATAATCCGTGTTACAAAGCGTTCGCGAATCTCATCCCATTTTTGACGTATTTCTTTTGAGGTTCTTATTGCTTCTTCAACAACTTGTAATATAGCTCTTTCTTCTTGTGCTAACTGTAAAAAAGCGCGCACTTGATTCTGAATCATATCTCGTGCTTCGGCCTTTGTTTGAGGGGAAAAAGAGCGATCAGCAATATCATAAAAGCGATTCATCACACCTTCCATCAAAACGACGAGGAGAGCATCTTTGTTTTTAAAGTATACATATGCTGTTCCATAACCAGTTTCTGCATGTTTAATAATTTGCGTGATTGTAGTTTTCTGAAATCCGTTTTTTATAAAAATAGTATAACCGGAATGTAATAGTTTCTTTTTCGTTTCTAAGGAGCGGTGTTTTCTTGTTGAAAGAGTAGTGTTTTTCAAAGAATCACCTCTTTATACTGAAATATCTGAAAATATAATTGTATTGTAAAAGAAGTTAGTATATAAAGTCAACTGACATAATATCATTGACGTCATATCAATTTAAGTGATATATTTCAATTAGTTAGAATAAAAAGAAAATTAAAAGAAGGTGACACCATGTATAAAGA
This sequence comes from Bacillus sp. NPDC060175, assembly GCF_042728695.1. NCBI lineage: Bacteria > Bacillati > Bacillota > Bacilli > Caryophanales > Bacillaceae > Bacillus > Bacillus sp. NPDC060175. The sequence continues at coordinate 10,366 of NZ_JBHWYR010000020.1, read as the reverse complement.
ACCATTTCAACCAACTTATGAGTATGCGCTTGAATGTGATAAACATGATGAACTGAAAGATTTTCAAACTGAATTTTATAAAAAAGAAGAAACAATATATTTAGATGGTAACTCTTTAGGGTTGCTTTCAAAAAGAGCAGAGAAATCGTTACTTACTTTGCTAGATTCATGGAAAGAGTTTGGAATTGATGGATGGACTGAAGGTGAGCATCCGTGGTTTTTCCTTTCGGAGAAATTAGGTGAATTGACAGCACCTCTTATTGGAGCTTTGCCGGAAGAAACAATTGTAACCGGTTCCACGACTGCGAATATACATCAAGTTATTGCGACGTTTTATGAGCCGAAAGGAATACGTACAAAAATTCTTGCGGATGAATTAACGTTCCCGTCAGATATATATGCGCTCCAAAGTCAAATTCGTTTAAAAGGATTAGATCCAGATGAGCACCTAATGAGAGTAAAGAGCAGAGATGGTAGAACATTAAATGAGGAAGATATCATTCATGCGATGACTGATGATATCGCTTTAATTTTATTGCCTTCTGTACTATATAGAAGCGGACAGATTCTTGATATGAAGCGATTAACAACTGAAGCTCATAAACGTGGTATTCATATTGGATTTGATTTATGTCATTCAATTGGATCTATTCCACATCATTTCAAAGAGTGGGATGTTGATTTCGCTATATGGTGTAATTATAAATATTTAAATGCAGGACCTGGTGGTGTTGGGGGCCTTTATGTAAATAAAAAGCACTTTAATAGAATTCCAGGATTGTCTGGGTGGTTTAGTTCTAGAAAAGATAAGCAGTTTGATATGGAACATTCATTAACTGCAGCTGATCATGCTGGGGCCTATCAAATAGGGACACCTCACGTATTAAGTATTGCACCATTAATCGGTTCTCTTGAAATTTTTAAAGATGCCCGTATTGAGAGATTACGTGAAAAGTCATTACATATAACAAGATATATGCTCGATTTAATTCAATTGGAGTTAAATGATATGGGATTTACAATCGGAAATCCGCTAGAGGATGAAAAACGAGGCGGGCATATTTATTTAGAACATGCTGAGGCGGCACGTATATGTAAAGCGTTAAAAGCAAATGGAGTGATTCCAGACTTTAGAGCTCCAAATGGAGTTAGACTTGCGCCTGTTGCTTTATACAATACGTATGAGGAAGTATGGAACTCTGTACAAATCTTAAAGGAAATTATGAAAAATGAAGAATATAAAAACTTTGAAAATAAGCGAGAGGTTGTGGCATAAGCATGAAAACATCGCAGTGGATTGATATTTCACAACCGCTAAATAATGATATCGCGACGTGGCCAGGGGATACACCGTTCTCGTATGAAGTTTCATGGTCAAAAGAAGACAGTGGTTCGGTAAATGTCGGAAAGTTAACGATGAGTATCCATACAGGTACTCATATTGATGCACCTTTTCATTTCGATAATGACGGCAAGAAGGTGTTAGATTTAGATATACAAGTATACGTAGGCGCAGCACGAGTTATCGATGTTTCAGGGCTGGAGAGTATCGGTAAAAAGGAATTAGAACGTTTTAACTTAGAAGGTGTAGAGCGATTATTATTACGTACATCTTCACATGGTAAAGCGCAAGAATTTCCAGAAAAAACCCCGTATTTACGTGCTGATATTGCACCATTTCTTGCAGATAAGGGCATTCGTTTAATCGGGGTAGATGTACCATCAGTTGATCCGTTAGATGATAAAGAACTAGCAGCACATCATCAATTATTTAAACACGGAATTCACATTTTAGAAAATGTCGTACTAGATCACGTAGCAGACGGCGATTACGAACTTATTGCCTTACCACTTGCATTAACAGATGCAGATGGAAGTCCAGTTCGAGCTGTTATTAGACCAATATAAATAGAAATGTTAAAAGGGGCGTTTGACTAATATGAAAGAAAACGAAAAGGTAATTATGGAAAAAGGGATTCACACTGATTTTAAGGAAAATATGACGTACGGAGAGTATTTACAGCTAGATAGCTTATTATCTAGTCAACAAAGATTATCAGATCATCATGATGAAATGTTATTTATCGTTATTCACCAAGCGAGTGAGCTTTGGATGAAACTAATTTTACATGAACTGAATGCAGCAATTGAATCTATTAAACAAGATAAATTAGCACCTGCATTTAAAATGTTAGCACGTGTATCAAAAATTCAGTCGCAAATTATTCAATCTTGGGATATTCTTGCGACATTAACGCCATCAGAATATATTGAGTTCCGTGATTCACTTGGTCAGGCTTCAGGTTTTCAGTCGTATCAATATCGAATGATTGAGTATGCACTTGGTTATAAAACAACACATGCATTAAAGATTTATGAAAAAGACCCAGAATTACATGCTCGTCTTCATAAAGCACTTCATGCACCAAGTTTGTATGATGTGGCGATACAAGCGCTTGTTAAAGAAGGATTCCAAATTCATAAAGATGTGTTAAATCGTGATATTACGCAGCCTTACGAAGAGGATGCAACTGTAGAAGCAGCTTGGTTAGAAGTATATGCAGACGTGAAAAAATATTGGGATTTATATCAACTTGCAGAAAAGTTAATTGATATTGAAGATTGGTTACAACAATGGCGCTTCCGTCATATGAAAACGGTAGAGAGAATTATTGGTTTTAAGATGGGAACTGGTGGTTCTTCTGGTGTATCCTATTTAAAACGTGTGCTTGATCAGCGTTTCTTCCCTGAACTTTGGAATGTGCGAACTAAGTTATAAAAATAAAACCTGACAGCTATAGCTGTCAGGTTTTATTTTTTAGAGTTAATTTCGTTTATTAGACGTTTTTGAAATTGTTGATAAGATTGGTTTTCAATTCGGCTTAAATGGCGGTAAGGTATGATTGTACAGAATTTATTTGAGTTTGGATAAAGGAATTTAAATGTATATTGCTTATGAAAAATGAAATCTTTTGAAAGGAAATTTAAGTTTTGTAAGATTGAAATCAGGTTTAAAAGTGCTCTTTTTCCGTGTACAACGATTATAGAAGGTTGTATTGTATGTAACATCTCAATAAATGGTTGCTTTACTTCTTCTAAGATATCTTTAGGTAATGCTCGTAATTCTTTTTCTTTTGATGTTGGATAAGAGAAAATATTAGTTTCGAACATTACTTCATTTGGATCTGTAAAAACTTTTGTAACCAAATCATTAATTCTTTTTCGAGTTGAAGATAGTTTTCTTTTACCTTTCTTTATTCGTAGCGCTTCATAATAAGAAATGAATTTTTTATGGGATAAAATTAAGTTTTGATATTCGCTTTGCTTCAAATCGTTTTTATGAATTGGAGTTGCTGGATTATATCCGACTAGAAATATGTTTGGGTTTGTGTCATGGTTTAAATATAGTCCAGGGCGTAAATACACGCCATTTAAACTAGGATAACTATAACTCACAATAATGCCCTTTAAATTATTGGTCATCGTATAAAAACTCCTTTCTAAATTCAAACATACAATAAAAGGATGTGTTTTAATAGAGAAAGAGAGATAAAATTACATAAACAACAAATACTATATAGTCAAATAAACATTAAAACGGAGGAAGATTTCTTGAATTTCGAGCAATTACAAAATAAATTTGAAAAGAAAAAGGTTAATACATTTCTTGTTTATCAAAAGGGGGAATTAACGACTGAGTACTATAAAACGATAGACTGTGCAAATGACTTGTTTAAAATAAATTCGATTACAAAAAGTATCGTATCTATATTAATTGGTATCGCAATTGATAAAGGATTTATAAATAATATACATACACCAATCACAACATGGATTCCCAATGTACCGGAGGAAAAGAGGGAACTAACGCTGTATCATTTATTAACGATGACAACAGGAGAAGATTGGCAAGAGTTCGGAAATGGGGTTGTTTTCCCAAATGATTTTGTGGAATCAGACAATTGGGTGCAATACATTTTAGAAAAGCCGCTCATTGAAGAAATGGGTACGAAAATGAATTATAATTCAGGTTCTTCTCATTTACTTAGTTACATCATTCAAGAAGCAACTGGAATGTCGACGGAGCAGTTCGCGAAAAATTATTTATTTGAGCCATTAAACATTACAGAATATGAATGGCAACAAGACCCGCAAGGTATATATGTCGGCGGATTCGGTATGAAAATGAAATCTATAGATTTATTAAAGCTAGGAAAATTATGTTTGCATAATGGATATTGGAAGGGAAATGATATTGTATCATCGAAATGGTTAGAAGAATCAAGTACAGCTCTATTTGAAACGTATGAACATGTCGGGGCATATGGATATCACTGGTGGGTATTAAATAACGAAAGATTTCACATACCGTATTGTATATATTTTGCTATGGGATACGGAGGGCAATACATTATTATCATTCCGCAGTTAGAGCTCGTAGCTGTTATTAGTAGTCACATGCCCAAACGTGGCCTCGTACCATTAAAGTTATTTATAGAGCATGTACAAGAGAATTCTAATTCTATATAAGGACAGGAGAAAGATGTGTTATGAGAAGTGCTAAAACGATAGCGATATTTAGATTGTTTTTAAGTCTTTTAGCGTTTAGTGCACTTATTACTCAATTTGTTACAAGAGCACAAGTGAAACCGTTCAATCCAGTTAATTTTTTTAGTTACTTCACAATTGAAAGCAACATTTTAGTGGCGGTAATTCTTCTATTAAGTAGTTTAGGGTCAGCCCTATTTGGACGTTCGGAGCAGTTTGGAGTTCTTCGAGGTGCAGCTACAGTATACATACTGACTACAGGGCTTATTTATTTTTTGTTATTAAGGGGATTAGAAGAGTCACTTCAAACACCGATACCGTGGGTAAATACTGTGCTTCATTACATCATGCCATTAGCGATGATTTTAGATTGGGTTATAAATCCACCTACGAAGACCATTACATGGAAACAGGCTGCGAGTTGGCTTGTTTTCCCGCTTTTATATGTTGTCTATAGCTTAATACGAGGTCCATTCGTTAATTGGTACCCATATCCGTTTCTAGATCCAAGAATAGGTGGATATGGTAGAGTATTTATATATAGTATCGGAATAGCAGTTGTAATTGGAGTTATTTGTGGATTGGTGAAAATGTTAGGGAATCGATCTTTAAGTTTAAAACAATAACTTTCATTATTAAATGTATATGAATAAACCCCTCTGTTTAACTTAAAACAGAGGGGTTTATTTGTTCTATCGATTTGTTTTCTGAAATGACATCTTTAAAAACTTATCTGTTTTCGTATCGAATTCTACATCAACAAAAACACCATATTCTTTTCCATTCTCACGAAGCCATAATTTAAACTTTTCAACTGTTATTTGAACAGTTTTTGGTTTTCTACCTATATGAAGATAATCAATAATCTCTGCTTTCGGATATTGTTCTTTCGTTTTTTCAACGGCTAGTTTACCCCATTTTGCATAGGGCGGCTGTGCGTGAACTATAGATGGACCAGTATATATATTTGAACATGCTGTTAGTAAAAAAATCGCGAATGCTATACGTGTGAAGAAATACTTCATAATAAGCTCCTTTTACTCTTTTTTATATTGTGTGCATATATCTTCAAGCATATAAGTTTGGGTTTTTTTGTCTTCTTTACATAAAAGCTTCATATTTACAAAACATAACCATGAATTCATTACTGTAATTAAGGAGGGAAATATATGCTTCAAAAAGGTTTTTTGAAGATAGCGGTTTTACTTACCTTTATTGGCTTATCTTTAATGGTAAGTAGTATACAAACCAAGAATGTAGAAGCCTTTTCTAATCAAGTGATTCAAAGGGGAGCTTCTGGAGAAGATGTCATTGAACTGCAAACTCGTTTGAAATATAACGGATTTTATACGGGGAAAGTTGATGGTGTTTTCGGATGGAGTACATATTGGGCACTTCGAAACTTTCAGCAAAAATTCGGATTACCAGTTGATGGTTTAGCGGGTGCTAAAACGAAGCAAATGCTTGTAAAGGCGACGAAGTATGATAAGTCAACCGCTAATAAAGGTACTACAACTAATAAAGGGAATAGCGGTGGAGGTACGCAAGAAAATAAACCACCACAAAGCAAAGGGACAAATGTTCCAAACGGTTATTCTCAAAATGATATTCAGCTAATGGCAAACGCTGTATACGGAGAATCCCGTGGTGAGCCGTATTTAGGACAAGTTGCAGTAGCTGCGGTTATTTTAAACCGTGTTACAAGTGCATCCTTCCCAAATACCGTTTCAGGTGTCATCTTTGAACCGAGAGCTTTTACAGCAGTAGCAGATGGACAAATATATTTAACGCCAAATGAAAATGCGAAAAAAGCCGTATTAGATGCAATCAATGGATGGGACCCAACTGGGAATGCATTATATTATTTCAATCCAGATACTGCGACAAGTAAATGGATTTGGACTCGTCCACAAATTAAAAAAATTGGTAAACATATTTTCTGTAAATAGAGCGGAGGTGGAAACATGTTACGAGGTATTATCATTGTATTGTTAACAGTAGGTGTAGTCGGAACAGGGTATTGGGGCTATAAAGAGCATCAAGAAAAAAATGCAGTATTAATTCGAGCGGAAAATAGTTATCAGCGTGCGTTTCATGATTTAGCATATGAAGTTGATTTATTACACGATAAAATTGGAACAGCACTGGCGATGAATTCACGTTCCTCATTATCGCCAGCTTTAGTAGATGTATGGCGTTTAACATCAGAGGCTCGTTCTGATGTAGGACAATTACCTTTAACATTAATGCCATTTAATAAAACGGAAGAGTTCCTTGCGAATATTGGTGATTTTAGTTATCGTGCAGCGGTTCGTGATTTAGAAAAAGAACCGTTAAATGATCAAGAATATAAAACGTTGCAAGGTTTATATTCAAATGCAGGAAATATACAAGATGAACTGAGAAAAGTGCAGCATCTTGTATTGAAAAATAATCTTCGCTGGATGGATGTAGAAATGGCTCTTGCGTCAAACCAAGATCCAGCAGATAACACAATTATCGATGGATTAAAGACGGTAGAAAAGAATGTAACATCATATTCGTCCACAAACTTTGGACCGACTTTTACAAGTGCACAAAAGAATAAAAAAGGCGGATTTGAGGCAGAAGGAAAAGCGATTTCGAAAGAGGAAGCGGAAAAAATCGCGAAATCATTTTTAAACTTAAAAGGGAATGAAAAAGTAGAAGTTGAGAAAAGTGGAAAAGGTGCAAAAGAATCATTCTACAGTGTAAAAATTCAAGATCCAGCAACGAACAATGAGTATTATATGGATATTACCGGAAAAGGTGGATATCCAATTTGGGTAATGAATAACCGAGAAATTAAAGAGCAAAAAATTAGTTTAAATGATGCAGGAAGTAAAGGATTAACATTTTTAAAGGATCATAAGTTTACAAATATGGAGCTATTTGATAGTTCTCAATATGATAATATCGGTGTGTTTACGTACGTTGTAAATGAAAATGGAGTGCGTATTTATCCAGAAGCAATTCAAATGAAAATTGCTTTAGATGATGGATCGATTGTTGGTTTTTCTGCGAAAGAATATTTAGCATCGCATCAAAAACGAACAATTCCGAGTGCGAAACTAACTGCTGCTGAGGCGAGAAAGAAAATAAACCCCGATGTAAAAGTTATGGAGGAACGTAAAGCTGTAGTAGTAAATGACTTGCATAATGAAGTACTTTGTTATGAATTTATTGGTACTTTAGGGAAAGATACGTACCAAATCTTCATTAACGCAAATAGTGGTGCAGAAGAAAAAGTGAAGAAGATGCAAGCTGTTGAAAAAATTTATGATTAAACATCAATGATAAAGTGGTGAAAATAATGAAAATCATTATATATATGTTAATGCTTTGTTTCGTCATTACTGGATGTAGCATTGGAAAAAAAGACAATCCTAATGAAAAGCCAGAACAAAAAAATGTCTCGATGAAAAATGTTACGTATACAAATAAATCAAATAAGCCAAATGAAAAAGCAGCTGATCATCTGGCATCTTTAGCTGCAAGTATACCTGGCGTAAACGATGCGACAGCAGTAGTAGTTGGGAAATATGCTGTTGTAGGTATTGATGTAAAAGCAAAACTTGATCGAACTCGTGTTGAGTCAATTAAGTACTCCGTAGCAGAAAGTTTGAAGAATGACCCAAATGGTGCTAATGCAGTCGTTGTAGCAGATGTTGATACGTATGAAAGATTAAAACAAATAGGTAAGCAAATTAAAAAAGGTAAAACTGGTGAAGGTATACTTGATGAATTAGCAGCAATTGTTGGCCGAGTAATGCCGCAAGTTCCAAATGATATGATTGAAAATAGAGAAACGAATCCGATTAAAGATAATGATAAACAATTACCAAAAGATGAAGAACAAGAACTACGAAAAGAACAAGAAGATCAGTCAAATAACCATTTGAAAAAATAGTGAAAATCCCGTGCTAAATTGTACGGGATTTTTCTGTAAGATTAAATATTCAGTTTATTTTTAAGGGAATATATGGTTTAATAATGAGGGGAGGGACAACCGTTATGATGAAAAAAAGCGCACTCATATTAGGTGTTTTATGCATAGGTTTTAGTATGACAGCGTGTGAACAGAAGAAAGAAGTGAAGAAGAAAACAGCTACGTCTTCTACTATAACGGAAAATAAAAAGCAAGAGTCCATTAATATAAATCATTTCTCAAATATTAATGAAGGAATGACTTATACAGAAGTGAAAGATTTAATCGGTTTTGAAGGGGATTTACTCATAGAAGAAGGGGAAGAGCATTCTACACAAATTAAACAAATTTTTGCTTGGAAAGGCAGCGATCCAAAATCATTTGCTGAGATTACATTTTTGGATGGAAAAGTGCATTCTAAAACACAGCAAGGTTTAAGTTAATGACTTGAAGGAATGGGAGAGTTAAGCATGAACATACATACAGGGGAAATACAATTAGTTCCGTATAAGGAGCAGTATAAAGAGATACTACAATCATTTACTTTACCAAGTGAACAAGTTCAATTTACGGCGAATCCAGGTGAATTACTGGAGAAAGCGAAAAATGATCGAACGAAAAATGTAGTTGTTATTTTAGACTATAACGGAGTACCTGTAGGTGTATTTATATTACAAACAGGTGATAGAGTACAGGAGTTTACAGAAAATAAGGATGCCATACTTTTAACTTCTTTTTCTGTTAATCATAATAAACAAGGGAAAGGATATACTAAAAAATCCTTGGCGTTATTACAAGACTTTGTAAAATATTATTATCCAATAAAAAATGAAGTAATTCTTGCTGTAAATGAAAAAAATATTCCGGCACAAAAGTTATATGAAAAAGTTGGGTTTCAAGATAAAGGGTATAGAAGAATGGGACCGATTGGACAACAATTAATATTACATTTATCGATAACCAAATAATTTAAAAAGCTTACTCTTGAAAAATCATGAAGTAAGCTTTTTTATTTGAGATATTGTCCATGCATGATATGTTAGAAGAATTAAAGCCAGTATCCGAGAAATATGAAGGTGCAAAACAAATCGATTGTTGAGCACTTAAATACGTGAGGAGTATTATATGACAATTTATATTGCACTACTACGGGGAATTAATGTAGGTGGGCATAAAGTAATCAAAATGGCGGATTTGAAAAAAGTCTTTGAATCAATAGGTTTAAAAAAAGTGAAAACATATATTCAAAGTGGAAATGTAGTGTTTGAGTCAGAAGAAGAGATAAGTTTTTTAAAGGAACGAATTGAATGTGAAATTAAGAATGTTTTTGATTTCGATGTTCCAGTCATGTTAAGAACAAATGATGAATTTATTAATATTATTAAAAAGTGTCCTTACGAGACCCATTCGTTATTAGAAGGAGAAAGTGTACATGTGGCCTTTTTAGCTAATCCACTTTCTGAAGAAGCCAGTAAGGGGTTACTTATGTACAATAGTGAACTTGAAGAATGCTATATTTATGAGAAAGTTGTATATTTGTTATTCAAAAGTAGCATTCGGAATTCTAAACTAATGAACCAGTTTCAAAAATTACATACGCCAGCTACAGTAAGGAACTGGCGTACTGTGAATAAGCTGAAAGCAATAGCAAAAGAGATGTAAATAAAAAAGTGGTTTTCTATTTACAGAAAACCACTTTTTTTATTTATATTGTTTGGCGACAATGAGCTCAACGATAGGATAAATAAAGAATGAAGAACAAAGTGCCATAAATAAAGGTAGGTTCTTTATTTCATCGAGTAATAGGGATGAAAATCCTTCAGAAAATATTAAAATAAGAAACATCACACACATAAGTACAAAATAAGATAT
>NZ_JBHWYR010000019.1:0-73381 GCF_042728695.1 Bacillus sp. NPDC060175 | reverse complement strand
GTTAAAGAAATTTGCAGAGGGAGACGGTTTTGAAAGTGGTATACGTTATAAAGGAAAGCTCGTTGGGATGGTGGGCATTCACCCGGTGAGCTGGGGAAAAAAAGCGACGAGTCTTGGATATTATCTTGCAGAAGATGCTGGTGGAAAAGGTATTATGACGCGAAGTGTGAAGACTGTGCTTCATTATGCATTTGAAAATTTGAAACTGAATAAAATTGAAATTCGTTGCGGTATTGAAAATGCGAAAAGTCGTGCAATTCCAGAGCGATTAGGTTTTAAGTTGGATGGGATTTTAAGAGAAGAAGAATGGTTGTATGATCATTTTCAGGATATTGCTGTTTATAGTTTACTAGCTTCAGAATGGAAGGATATTCGATGAACGAGAAGATTTGTATTATTCCATATGAAAGTAAGTTCCAAGATGAAGTAGTAGATCTCATTGTTCATATTCAGCAAAAAGAGTACAATGTCCCAATTACGAAAGAAGAGCAGCCGGACTTACTAGAAATAGAAACGTTCTATCAAAGGGACAGCGGAAACTTTTGGGTAGCAACTTATGATGGTAAAGTAGTTGGAACGGTAGCTTTATTAGATATTGGGAAGCATCAAGTAGCGCTAAGAAAAATGTTCGTGAAGAAAGAGTTCCGCGGAAAAGAATGGGGTGCATCAAGTATGCTACTTCAAACAGCAATTTCTTGGGCGAAGGAAAAGAAATTGGAAGACATTTATTTAGGAACAACAGTTAAATTTCTAGCAGCACACCGTTTCTACGAAAAGAATGGTTTTCAAAGCGTGAGTATAGAAGAGTTGCCAAGAAGTTTTCCAGTGCTAGAGGTAGATAAGAAATTTTATAGATATATTATTTAAAAGGTCATTCATAAATGGCCTTTTTTTATGAACTAAAATGGAAAACATGGTATAATTTGGTTAGTGGAGGTGTGTGTATGGATTTTCCAATTCAAAGAAGTAAGTCAGCGGTAATTTTCGTTAGTCTCACGTTAGCTTTTATGTTTGTATATCCAATTGTTGTGTTCTTTACAAGAAAAGGGGATTGGGCTCCAGCTCTAATTGGGATGGGATTATGTTTTATTGTAAATATCCCTCTCGTTTGGGAAATATTCATTAAAAAACATAAAGTAGAAAATGGTATTTTAAAATATGGAATTTTAAATGACGACGTTGTATTAAAAGATATAAGAGTTGTTCGTCAAGTTGGGAAATCCCTTGAAATTACGACGAATGCATATAAAGTACATATGATTGCGATGCCGCAAGATATGACAAGTTTTTTGTCACTTGTTGAGAAAGAGAATCCACATGTGAAAATAGAAATGGTAGGTAAGAGATGAAATATGTAAAACTTTTGTTTTGTTTGGAAATTTTGTTTGTGCTTGTTGGTTGCACTAGAGTATATATTAAATGGGAATTGCCATTATATGTCCCAATATTAATAGGTACTATCGCAGTGATGCTTTTATTTTATTTTCATTTCCAGCAAACAAAAAGCGAGAAAAGTAGCTCCATATAAAGTAGGGGGATTAGAAATGAAAAAAATCTGTATGTTGTTTTTGTTTCTGCTAACCACATCTATTCTTTTAATAGGATGTAGTGCGAAGAAAGAGAAGTCTGATGTTAGCTTAGAAAAGGCACAAAAAATTGAAATAGAATCGCTTACTGATTCGAGTGATAAAAAAACAATTACCGATAAGAAAGAAATCACAAAGTTGTTTGAATTAATCAAAATGGATGAGTGGGAAATGGAATCGGCTCCTATGAATACTCCGCAAGGGAAAACGTTTAAAATGTATCAAGAGGATACACCGAAATTGTTGGATTCGAGTAAAGATAAACAAGAGTTACATGAAATTGGTACGATGACAGTATATAAAGATGTCCCTTATGTTGAGGTTGAATTGAAAATTAATAAAATAAAAAATAAAAATAGTTTTAAAGTACCAGAAGATGTAGCTAAAAAATTATTAGAGTATTAATGAAAAAGCGCTCGGATAGAATTCCGAGCGCTTTTCATATTATTTTAAGTTCTCTGGGTTTAAAGCTTCTAGTTCAGTTACAACGAAGCGTCCGTCTTTACGGATTAGTACGTCGTCGAAGTAAATTTCGCCGCCGCCGTATTCAGGGCGCTGAATGCATACTAAATCCCAGTGGATGTTAGAGTTGTTGCCGTTCCATGCATCATCATAAGCCTGTCCAGGTGTGAAGTGGAAGCTGCCATCGATTTTTTCATCGAATAGAATGTCTCCCATTGGATGTAAGATGTATGGGTTTACGCCGATTGCGAACTCACCAACGTAGCGTGCGCCTTCGTCTGTATCGAAGATTTTGTTAATGCGCTCTGAATCGTTTGCAGTTGCGTCAACGATTTGGCCATTCTCGAATTTAAGTTGTACATTTTCAAATGTATAGCCGTTGTAAGGAGATGGTGTGTTGTAAGAAACTGTACCGTTAACAGAATCGCGAACTGGTGCAGAATATACTTCACCATCTGGAATGTTTAAATGACCTGAGCATTTAATTGCTGGAATGTCTTTAATAGAGAATGTTAAGTCAGTTCCAGGACCAGTTAAGCGAACCTTATCTGTTTTATTCATTAATGTAACAAGGCTATCCATTGCCTTATCCATTTTACCGTAATCTAAGTTACATACTTCGAAGTAGAAGTCTTCGAAAGCTTCTGTGCTCATTTTAGCAAGCTGTGCCATAGAAGCATTTGGGTAGCGAAGAACAACCCAGCGTGTTTTCGGAACACGAATGTCTCTATGAACCTTTTTACCAACTGTTTGGCCGTGAACTTTCATACGTTCACTTGGAACGTCGGCTTGTTCGTTAATGTTATCGCCAGAGCGAAGGCCAATGTAAGCATCCATATCTTTCATTACGCTCGCTTCATATGCAGCGATTTGTTCGAAATGTTCTTCAGTAGCACCCATTAATAAAGAGCGATCTACTTGATGATCTTTTAAAGAAACGAATGGGAAACCACCAGCTGCATATGCTTCTTTTACAAGTGCTGTTACAAGTTCTTTTTGTAAGCCAAAGTTTTCAATTAATACTTTCTCACCTTTTTGTAATCGGATAGAGTAGTTAATTAAATTGTATGCTAACTTTTCAATACGTGGATCTTTCATATGTAAAGCCTCCCTACTAATTATGTATCCTCACCTATTGTAACCTACTTAGTGGAATTTGTTGAATGATTTATGTTAAAGTTAACGAATAAGTATGAAAATTCTAATGAAAAGATAGGGATTAGAACGAAACGGAAAATGATTGTATAATAAGAGAAAGTATGAAAAAGATAAAGGAAGTGATGAAATGCAAGTTCTTTTATATGTAAGTGCGGCTATTATTGCAGTTGCTTTCGCTGTATTAGTAGTGTATGTATGTAGAACGTTGTTATCGGTTCAAAAGACGTTAGAAAATGTTGCAAGTACGTTAGAAGGTTTAGAAAAGCAAATGCAAGGAATAAGCGTAGAGACGGAGCAATTATTACATAAGACAAATGCGTTAGCTGATGATATTCAAAAGAAGTCACAGTCGCTAAATAAAGTAGTGGAAGGTGTAGATGGAATCGGAACGACGATCCACTCTTTAAATACGAAGCTTCGCAATGTTTCAGAGTCTGTTACAGACGAAATTGAAAATAATGCAGATAAAGTGGCACAAGTTGTACAGTGGAGCAGCGCAGCAATTGAAGTATACAATCATTACCGTGCTACGAGACAAGAGAAAAAGATTGAAAAAGAAGAGCGTAAACTTGAGAAAGCTGAGCAGAAGGATGAAAAGAGAGAGAAGCGCTCTAGACTTCGCATGAGAGGTGAGTAATGATGAGTATGATGAAGATTGAAACAATTGAAGAACTTGAAGCGTTAGTAGAAAAGAATGAGCCTTACGTTCTTTTTAAACATAGTACGACATGCCCAATTAGTCACGGTGCATATACAGAGTTTCAAGCGTATTGCGGTGAAGAAAGAGAAGTGCCAGCATACTACTTATACGTACAAGATGCGAGAGATGTTTCGAACCATGTTGCAGAGCAGTACAGCATTAAGCATGAATCTCCGCAAGTGCTATACATAAAAGATGGAATGGTAGTATGGCATACATCCCATTGGAATATTAAAAAAGAAGCTTTAGAAGAGAATGTAAAATAGGGGGAGGCAAGCGAAGGGCTTGCTTCTTTTTTATTTTGTTGCAATATATTTAATGGTACACTATAGATACATTAAAACTAAGTAAATTGACTTTTGAAAGTGGGTTTTAAGCAATGAAGAAAATGGCGTTATGCATCGCAAGCTTAAGTTTATTACTGGGGGCTTGCAGCAATAATACTATTGAGAAGAAAGATGAAGTTGTACAGAAAGATACGAAAGAAAAAAGTATGATTCCAAGAACTGCTGTTTCTAAGGATTACTATAGAACTGTTATTCCTTTAAAAGAACAAAAGGTAATTAATACAGTTAATGTTAAAACTAATTCTAAACTAGATTTAGCAGAATATGAAAATGGTTTAATGGATATTGCTTCAAAACAATTCGATACAGAAAATTACGTATTACAATTAAATCAATATATTCCAGAGAAAACAATTGATGAATTAGTTACGAAACAAGAAGTACCAGTTTTGACTAATATTATAGAACAGGACTACTTCGGCAAACAGAATTCAAATGAACTAAGCTTATCTGGTGTTGTTATTGGTTTATCTATGTCTTCAAGTGTATCTAATGAGGAAGCTATTTCTAAAGGTACTGAAGTTGCTAAGGGGCTTGTAGAAGCTATTAATAAAAATGATAAATATAACAAATCACCAATTACGTTTGCTATATTCAAGCAAGAAAGTACAAGTTCTTTAAAGAATGGTACTTATATTGCAAGCGCTACTGTTCAAAAGAACGAGACTAACCTTGGAAATTGGGATACTATTGATGAAAAATCGTATTCGTATCCTTCTCAAGAATTTGAGGGAGCACAAGGAGAAGATAAGAAAAAGTTAGATGATTTTTCGGAAGCAATAAAGAAATTCTCTCCAGGAGATTATATCCCTGTTAATGCTAAGATTTCTTATAAGCAAAATAAGATGGATAAATTAAAGATGGATCTTGTCGTTAAATATAATGGTAAGTCAGAATTAATGGCACTCTCTCAAATTGCTGCTCAAAGTATGTTAGAACAATTTCCTAAAGATGCTAAAGTTCAATTACAGATAAAGTCCGAGAATAAAATCGAGGCTGTTATTATAAAAGAGAAGAACAGCGATAAACCGTTTGTTTCTTTCCTATAAAATAAAAAAGACAGTTTTTAAGCTGTCTTTTTTATTTTATAAATTTTCCGCAGTTCAATGAGTTTATGAAAGAATTAAAAGTATTCGGAAGTAAATTATAAAAAGATTTCTTAGTCTATGTAGCCCTTGTCACATAGTTTTTTACAAAAATTGACCTTTTTTGCATAAAAAATACGAAAATACGAGAAAAGAAGCGAATTTTTTCGAAACTTTTGCGGGAAAATATTGTATGACCCTGCGTTTTTATCGTATCATTAGTAAAAGGAAGAACTCGGGACGATTGTTGGCATCTGCAAATAGAGTTGATGTCTTTTTTTCATTCAAGTGAACCGATACATAAAAATAGATAACATAAATAGAAGGAGTGTGCGAAGAGATGAACATAACAATCTATGATGTAGCGCGCGAAGCAAACGTTTCAATGGCTACCGTATCACGTGTTGTGAACGGTAACCCAAATGTAAAGCCTACAACAAGAAAGAAAGTATTAGAAGCAATTGATCTTTTAGGATACCGCCCAAATGCGGTAGCACGTGGACTAGCAAGTAAGAAGACAACTACAGTGGGTGTTATTATTCCTGATATCTCAAATACGTTTTATGCAGAACTTGCTCGTGGAATTGAAGATATCGCAACAATGTACAAATATAACATCATTTTAAGTAACTCTGACCAAAACAAAGAGAAAGAGTTCCACTTATTAAATACGATGCTTGGGAAACAAGTGGACGGGATTGTTTTCATGGGTGAAGATATTACAGATATTCACGTTGAAGAGTTCAAAAAATCTCCAGTACCAATCGTATTAGCAGCGTCATTTGATGAGCAAAATGAAACGTCATCAGTAAATATTGATTATACACAAGCCGCTTACGATGCAATGAAGCACTTTGTTGAGCAAGGACATAAACGTATCGGTTTCGTCTCTGGTCCTTTCATTAATAAAGCAGGAAGCGCGAAGAAGTTACAAGGTTATAAAAAAGCTTTAGAAGAAGCAGGTATTTCATATGATGAAAATCTTATAATTGATGGAGATTACACATATGATTCAGGTATAGAAGCGTTTGAAAGACTTTGGGGCATGGATGAAAAACCAACAGCAATCTTCGTATCTTCTGATGAAATGGCACTAGGTGTAATCCACGCAGCACAAGACGCGGGATTAAACGTACCAACTGATATCGAAGTGCTTGGTTTTGACAACACACGTCTTGCATTAATGGTTCGTCCGCAACTTTCAACAGTTGTACAACCAATGTATGATATCGGTGCAGTAGCAATGCGTCTACTAACGAAATACATGAACAAAGAAAAAGTAGAAGATCACTCAGTTATCTTACCTCACCGTATCCAATTTAGAGATTCAACGAAGTAAGAATAAGGGAGCTCACAGCGATAGCTGTGAGCTTTTATTCATATTCAGGATAATGGTGTTTAACTACTGTATCTACACTTTCAGTTTTCTTAACATGTAAAAAGCGTGCATATGATTCTTTTCCTGTCTCAAATGGTGTGTCATCTAATTCGAAAACATGCAACACTTTTCTAAACGTCCATGTTACTTGCTCACCGTACATATTATCGTACGTATCTTCAGACTGTAGAGCTATCTTTTCACCTAGCTCATGAGCTTCCTCTAAATTGTTCGCCTTAACGAGAATGATACTTTCTTCAAAAAATGTATCGTGATTCTCTTCATAATGTTCATCAATTTTAATAGGATTAGGTTTACCTGAATGGACAGATTCAAATAATAATTTTACAGCATACACATGAGATCAGTCTCCTTATGCTGAATGTTTTACTTTATAAACAATACTCGCGATAAGTGAAGCGGGTATTGTAAATACGTTACTTTGATAATGATAATGTATTTGGGATTCTTCATAAGACATTCGCTACAGTGGGGGAGATTCCTTGTTATATGTCACACAAGTGCAAATTTAACTATTATAGGGCAATGTCATGTATAATAGAAAGAAAAGGCTTGTGAGGGGGGAGAAGAGATGATCGTTCTTTGGATAATTACGCTTTGCATGACTGCTATTTTTGCATATATGACGTTAAAACAAAATGGCTTAAAGCGATTTGTTCCAGGAAGTATTCTTGCAGGAATCGCCCTTATCACGTATGTAATTTCTATTTTTATTGAAAGTGTATCAGTGGACATGAGCACAAGTTTAATGTTCATGGGTATTACACTATTTGCAGGTAGTATTATGGTACTTATGGTTGCTGGTATTATTTTATTTATTCATATGAATTCGGAAACGTTATAGCATATAAAAAAAGGCATGTCCCGAGGGGGCATGCCTTTTTATCCGTTCAATTATGCTCTATCTTTAGAAGAGTTTTGTTGTTTTAGTAAGTCGCGAATTTCGCCAAGAATTTCTTCTTCTTTTGTTGGTTCTGGAAGTTCTTCTTTCTTTTCTTCTTCTTCTCTTTTAGATGTTAGTTTGTTGAAAACTTTAACAAACATAAAGATAGCAGCTGCAATAATTAAGAAATCAAAAATAGTTTGGATGAAGTTACCATACATAATAGATGATTTACCGAATGTAAGTTTTAAATCTGTAAAGTTAACGCCGCCCAGTACCATACCAAGTAATGGTGTGATGATATCTTTTACTAAAGAACTAACGATTTTACCGAATGCAGCACCGATTACAACCCCGACAGCTAAATCGATTACATTCCCTTTGAATGCGAATTTTTTAAACTCGTTCCACATGTGTTAATCCCATCCTTTCCACGATTCAATATGAAATTTATAATTCCTATCAACATATTCTATAGAAATTTGTGAGAGAAATAAAGAGGAAATGGGAATGAAAGTAAATTCTGAAAAATGTATCCGTTTTAATTTTTAGTTGCATTCTCCAGTAGAGATTGCAACAGTTGCTGCGTTTTTAATCCTTCTAATCCATCTACAACAGGTTTTGTATCTCCGTGAACACATTCGATAAAATGATGAACAGCATCTTCAAAACCGCGCTGTTTTAACGTCGTATCCCATGATGGTGAACCGCTTTGTGAAACAGAGTTTTCCTGTTCTATTTCAAATGTATTCATATTTTTAACGCGAATGATTTTCCCTGTCGTTACAAGTTCAATTTGTTCTAAATTTGTACCAGCATGGCGATGCATCGCCGTAGAAAGTAATAGTCCATTTGAAGTTGTATATGTATGATGTCCGTAAAGAAGTTCGTTCTTTTCATTGATTTGCATCATATTATGAACGACGTTAAGGTCATCGTTAGCTAACCAGCGAGCAGTATCTACAATATGTAAGTAATCATCTAACATAGTAAAGTCATACGTATATGGCCCCACTTTATTTGTACGGTGCTTTTCAATTCGAATCCATGAAATATCATTAGCTTGCTCTTTGGCAGTAACGTACATAGGAACGAATCGACGGTTAAATCCTACCATTAACTTTCGGTTATGCTTTTCGCTCATTTCGACTAGCTCTTCAGCTTGATCCACTGTAGCTGCTAACGGTTTATCGACATAAACGTCGATACCTTTTTTTAGAAGTGTAGAAACGATTTCATAATGTGTAGCAGTTGAACTATGAACGAAAACGGCATCACATTCTGAAGCTAACGTTTCCATAGAATGAAAGTCTTGAATACGGTATTGCTGACAAATTTGTTTCCTTTTCTCTGCGTTAGGTGTAAATGCCCCTACAAAATTCCAATCTGTTTCTTTTATAAGTGTTGGAAGATAGGCCTTTTGTGCAATACTTCCAAGTCCAATCATCCCGATTTTAGGTTTGTTCATGTTTATTCCCACCCTATTAATATTGATGTAACGGGTTAAATGTAGCATAGGGTGGGGGAGGAAGGCAAAAATTAGCTTTTTACTTACGTCCTTCTAGCAAGCCCTTCTCTATTTCTTTAAAGTTATGAGCATGTTGCAATGAAGGGAACATCATTATTGTCGTGTATATCTGAATCTGTAAGTAAAAGGATATATAAGGTAATTTATGTTAAAGTGTAAAAAGGGGATAAAACATCTGTGTCAACACGCACGATAGTTTGAGAGGGAGTGCTAGATTTTGGGGGCGGAATTAAAGAATAATAAATCAAACAAGGTTTTAAAGATTGGAACTAATATCATACTTATTTTATTAATTATTGGTGCAATACAAATGTTTTATGATGAAGATAATACAAATGATCATTTCGGTTGGTTATTTTTGGTCGCATTTTGGATGGTTAAAAGTATTTCTGGTTTTACGATAAGTTTAAAAGAGGGAGATAAAAAGTCGGTATTAATTGATTTAGGTTTAGTGCTCTGTTCCTTTTATCTTTTCTTTGTTTATAGTATGAAATATTTCTTCTGAAAATCAACTCACTAACGAGGCTTTAATGGAATAAGCCTCGTCTCTTTTTATCTATGTTATTCAATATTTTCGCCAATTGTAAAAGTTGATTCCATATTAGAACGATCGATATATTTTATTGTGATAGTAGGTATTTTTCTTTGAAAATAGGACTCAATTCACTCCAAACATCAAATTTATTCCCATCTAAATCGTAAAAAATAAAATTCTTTCCAGTATGTCCTCTGTCTTCAATCTCTCCAACCATCATTTCTTTTTTCATAAAGTCTTTATGAATGGATTCAAGTGCATTCAAGCCATTAACTTCAAATGTTAAAGAAAAGCGTTCTTCACCGTGAAAATCGAAAAAATTTAAGCTTTGATTATTTTGAGATTTAATCAGAAAAAAGCTTTGGTTTGCAAAGTTAATAATAGCCTTGTCTTCGTCTTTAAAGCTCAACTCTGCTCCCAATTTGTTTACATACCAGTTTGAAGAAAGTTCTACATCGGTAACTGGAATATAAGTCGTTCCAACTCTTAATAATTTTTCTCTCACTCTATTCTCCCCTTTTAGCAAAATAGCACTCATAAACTAACTTCTTCTCTCTTTATGTACGTATTGCCTTTGTGAGTTTGTAATTTCTTTTACGTCCATAAAAATTGTTGAGTGGTAGTAGTGAAATGAGTGGCTTCTTCTAAAAAAGGATAATGGTTACTATACTCAAATGGCACAAAAATAGAATTACGTATACCCTCATGTATCTCAATGGAATATTGAATCGGGCACTGCACATCGTGTCTTCCGCACATAATGAGCGTCTTTGTTTTGATAGAAGGTAAACACTTTCTTAAATCAAATGACGGATATTCTTGAGAGAAGGCATTCATCCGGCTGACGGACATTGTTTTGTGGATGTGCTTACAAAAATAAGAGTTATAGTTTTCGGGTTTATACAAAGATAATTTGGTTCTTTTAGTAGATAGTTCCTTTCGTTTTTCCTTTGTAAGATGAGGGTTTTTTAAGTTTTCGATGAGCTCTTGCATATAGTGAAACTGTGGATGTTCTGGATGATAAATACAAAATGGTGTTTCGGTATAGTTGCTTGCTGCGGCTCCGGCCATGACTAATGATTGTAAGGCATTTGGATATGTAATCGCGTATAAAAGTCCAAGCATACCGCCTGTTGAATGACCGGCGAAATGCCATGTAGAAAATTGTAAAGCTTCTTTAATCGCTTCTAAGTCGTGAATTGATTTGATCATGGTCAATTCTTTTTCTGAATTGGCTTTTTGAGAATTACCAGCATCACGTAAATTAATGAGGAATACACGGTGTGTCTGAGTAAAAGCTTCTGCAAAATAATCGCCTGTCTCATTAAACTGTGAATAGTGATGTGTAATGCAAAGTGGTTCGCCATTGCCTTTTACAAAGAGTTCGAATGTGCCGCGGTTCGTCTTGAGCATTTGTTGTTTCCACATAATAATCGCCTCTCATAAAAAAGAATAGGAGCAAATCTCCTATTCTTTCTGCTTAATACAAAGATTTTGTCATATTATTCCGAATAATTTCGAGAGATTTCGCTACAGTTAATGCATTTTTTTCTTCGATTTCTGGTTTTCTAGGGATAGGTTGATACATGTTGTCTGGATCTTCCCATGTGAGGGGAAGTTCTGTTTCTGCTTGTCCTTTCCAAGCGTCAATCCATTCTGGAGGGAGATAACCTGAGATGTTTTGGATGTTGTTCATTTCGAGCCAAATGAGTGCCCAGGCTCTTGGGACGACGCGCCAGTGGTCATAGCCACCGCCGCCGACGGCAATCCAGCGACCATTGCAATATTCATTAGCGATTTCACGAGCGAGTTTCGGTATTTCACGATAAATGTTCATCGTTGCGCAAAGGTGTGTGAGTGGATCGTAATAATGAGCGTCAGCACCATTTTGCGTTAAAATAATATCCGGTTTAAAGTACTCTGCAACTTCTTTTACAACAGTTCGATATGAATCTAAAAATGATTCGTCTTCTGTAAAAGCATCGAGTGGAACGTTAAAAGAATAACTATATCCATTTCCTTGTCCACGTTCATTTACTGCGCCAGTTCCAGGGAATAAATAACGCCCAGTTTCATGTAATGAAATGGTGCACACGTTAGGATCGTCATAAAAAGACCATTGTACCCCGTCACCGTGATGAGCATCTGTATCAATATATAAAACGCGTAAACCGTATTTCTTCTGAATATATTTCATTGCGATAGAGCTATCGTTATAAATACAAAAGCCAGATGCTTTACCACGAAAGCCATGATGTAAGCCGCCGCCTAAATTGAGGGCGTGCTTTACTTTCCCGGAAAGAACAGCATCTACAGCTGTTAACGTACCGCCAACGAGTAATGCACTTGCTTCATGCATATTTGGAAACATCGGTGTATCTTCTGTTCCGAGCCCATATGTCATCGCAATTGATTTTTCTAACTTTCCTTCTCCAGCAAGTTTCACCGCATTTATGTACTCCTCGGTATGAATGAATGCAATTTCCTCATCTGTAGCCATTCTTGGCGAGATGACTTGAGAAGGGGAGATAAAACCACCCTTTTGTAATAAATCATACGTAAGTGTGACGCGTAGTTGGTTAAAAGGATGATCAGGGCTAAAAGAATAGCCCCGAAAGTCATCCGAATAAATGAAGGCGCTGCTCATGCTTGCATCCCCATTATGTTTGGCCATAATACGCGGTAACCCTCTGCTTCAAGTGCATCAATCACTTTTAGAGGATTCATCGTTTGAATGCGAAAAACGAGTACTTTATCATTCTCATCTTTTGCTGGATAGACGAGAACGCTCACAATATTAATTTGTGAATCACTAAAAATAGCAACGACTTTTCCAAGAATACCAGGTTCATTTTTTACTTGAATTTCAATTTGTGAACTTGGTTGATGTGCACCTGTTAATTTTACTAACGTGTGCAGTACTGTAGATTCGGAAATAATGCCTACTAGCTTTCCGGCCTTTGTAACAGGGAGACAGCCAATTTTATTTTCAAAAAATAAAGTAGCAATTTCCTCAACGAAATCAAGAGGATGGCAAGTCATGACAGGGTGTTTCATAATAAGTTCGAGCGGTTGCTGTAGCATATCGAGTGAAACTTGTTCATCAAGAATTGATGGACTTGCATCTCTTACATCCCGGTCAGAAATAATGCCTACTACGTGATTATTTTGATCGACAATTGGAATGTGCCGAATACCTTTCGTACGTATTGTTCGGATTGCTGTTTCGATTGTGTCATCTGGATGCAATGTTACTACATTTTGATTCATAATTTCTTCTACAATCATTCCAGTTGCCCCCTTTATTAATACATAAAACGATTGTGAAAACGTAGACGATCGAATGCTTGAATGGAATCCGTATCGACGCGCTTACCGATGCGAACCATTAAACAGTTAGCGGGGTGTGAACAAATTTCAGGATCGTCTGTAGCCATCCATTGTAAACCACCGGCATTCATCATTTTTTCCATTACTTTTCGGTATTCCCAAATATTTAAGCCTGTTTGTTTTAAATCCCAGTGCCAATAATATTCAGTCGTTAATATAATGTAATCTTCCATATGATCGTCCATCATTGAAACTTCTAATAAGTTTTTTCCGACAGAGCAACCGCGAAAGGCTGGGACAACTTCAATGGCCCCGAGTTCAATTAAGTTTCCAATCTTTCCTTCTGACCATCGCTCGAGAGGATCAGGATATAAGTATGTAACATATCCAACGATTGTTTGGTCATGTCTAGCAATAATGAGACGAGCTTCTGGTAATTTAGAAATTTCGACAATTGCTTTATATTGCTGCTCGGCAGGACGAAACGCAATTAAGTCTGGATGAAATTCATACATTTCTAAGTTATGTGTAGAGACAGGACCTTCAATAATTAAAGTGCCTTTCGCTGTTTTTAAGTTTCTGGCATTATATATTTTTTTATGAATCAATTTATTGCTCACCACCTTGAGGGTTTGTGAATCTATTAATATCGTACTTTATAATATATGCGATGTGAATCGAATTTTGTCATTAAAAATTTGTCTAAAAATCAACAAAAATACTGAAAATTTTAAATAATGTTATTATAATAGATAATAGAATACATAGGAGGGGGATGTAAAGTATGAAAGTAGAAACGCTTCCTGTCATTAAAGGAGAAAATAATTTGCCGAATTATGAAGAGGCATACGCGAATTTTAACTGGGAAGAGGTTAATAAAAATTTTACTTGGAATGAAACTGGCCGAGTAAATATGGCGTATGAGGCAATTGATAAGCATGCGAAATCCGATCGAAAGAATAAAGTAGCACTTTATTATCAAGATGGATCGCGAAAAGAGAAATATACGTTTAAGGAAATGAAGGATTTTTCTAATAAAGCAGGAAATGTCCTGAAAAACTATGGCGATGTTGAGAAAGGCGATCGCGTTTTTATTTTTATGCCGCGTTCCCCAGAATTATATTTCGCACTTCTAGGTGCAGTGAAATTAGGGGCAATTGTTGGACCATTATTTGAAGCATTTATGGAAGGCGCAGTTCGCGATCGTTTAGAAGATAGCGAAGCAAAGGTGTTAATTACAACTCCTGAATTGTTAGAGCGCATACCATTAAATGATTTACCTGCTTTAAAAACGGTCTTCCTTGTTGGAGACAATGCAGAAGAAGGCGGTAAAACTGTAGCGTTCAATCCTTTATTTGAACAAGCTTCAAAAGAATTACATATCGAGTGGTTAGGCCGTGAAGACGGTTTAATTCTACATTACACATCGGGTTCTACTGGTAAGCCAAAAGGCGTCCTTCATGCTCAAAACGCAATGGTGCAGCACTATCAAACAGCGAAATGGGTATTAGACTTAAAAGAAGATGATGTATATTGGTGTACAGCTGATCCTGGCTGGGTAACTGGAACAGCTTACGGTATTTTTGCACCGTGGTTAGTGGGGGCATCAAATGTTATTTTAGGTGGACGCTTTAGTCCAGAAGCGTGGTATGAAGCGTTACAAGATTACGGTGTAACAGTTTGGTATAGCGCACCAACAGCGTTCCGTATGTTAATGGGAGCTGGACAAGACACAATTAAAAAATATGATTTATCACAAGTGCGTCACGTATTAAGTGTTGGTGAGCCATTAAATCCAGAAGTAATTCGCTGGGGTATGAGCGCATTTGGACTTCGTATTCATGATACGTGGTGGATGACAGAAACAGGTGGACAAGTTATTTGTAACTATCCTTGTATGGAAATCCGTCCAGGTTCAATGGGTAAACCAATTCCAGGTGTGAAAGCAGCGATTGTTGATAATGAAGGAAATGAAGTGCCTCCATACACAATGGGGAATTTAGCGATTGGTAAAGGCTGGCCAGCTATGATGCGTGGAATCTGGAATAACCCACAAAAATATGATTCTTACTTCATGCCGGGAGATTGGTACGTATCAGGTGACTCAGCTTATATGGACGAAGATGGATACTTCTGGTTCCAAGGACGTATTGATGATGTAATAATGACGTCAGGTGAGCGCGTTGGTCCGTTTGAAGTAGAAAGTAAATTAATCGAGCATGCTGCTGTAGCAGAAGCTGGTGTAATTGGTATTCCTGATCCAGTACGCGGGGAAATCATTAAAGCATTTATCGCGCTTCGCGTGGGATACGAACCGTCTGATGAATTAAAAGAAGAGATTCGTCAATTTGTGAAAAAAGGCCTAGCAGCTCATGCAGCTCCAAGACAAATTGAATTTAGAGATAAATTACCGAAAACGAGAAGTGGTAAAATTATGCGCCGCGTATTAAAAGCGTGGGAGCTGAATTTACCAACAGGTGACTTATCAACGATGGAAGATTAAGAGAGAAAGGTCTGAACGAAACAACGTTCAGGCCTTTCTTTTTTATGTTATGATGAACTTATATATACGTGTTGGAAGGGGAGAAGGAAATGAGAACAGAAAAAGAAAAGATGATACAAGGGGAAATGTACATACCTGCTGATCCAGTTTTAGTACAAGAGAGGGAGAAAGCTCGTATATTAACAAGAAAGTTAAATGAAACATCAGAAGTAAAATTAGAAGAACGTAGTGCAATCGTAAAAGAATTATTCGGAACGACTGGAGATAACATTCATCTTGAATCTTCTTTTAGATGCGATTATGGCTATAACATTCATGTCGGTGAAAATTTTTATGCGAACTTTGACTGCACCATTTTAGACGTATGCCCAGTTACAATCGGAGTGAATTGTATGTTGGCTCCAGGAGTTCATATTTATACGGCAACG
The DNA here is from genome assembly GCF_042728695.1 of Bacillus sp. NPDC060175. Lineage (NCBI taxonomy): Bacteria > Bacillati > Bacillota > Bacilli > Caryophanales > Bacillaceae > Bacillus > Bacillus sp. NPDC060175. The sequence continues at coordinate 57,437 of NZ_JBHWYR010000019.1, read as the reverse complement.
CACCCGCTTGATCCAGTAGAACGCATAAGTGGATCTGAATACGGAAAACCCGTTACAATTGGCGATAACGTATGGATTGGCGGAAGAGCGATTATTAATCCAGGCGTAACAATCGGAGACAATGCTGTCATCGCATCTGGCGCTGTTGTAACGAAAGATGTACCAGATAATGTAGTAGTTGGCGGGAATCCTGCGAAGATTATTAAAAAAATAAAATAATATTTGAACGAAGTGCCTTCCTCGTCTGTATACATTTATGAAAGAATAGATGAGGGAGGCTTTTTATATGTCCAATAAATTGATGCTTACTTTTGCTTTAATTGGAATTATAGTTGTGTTTTCTTGTGGTATGTTATTACCTATACCAATTGGATTTAAAATTTCAATGATTACAGTTGGGATTATTATGATTGTTATTTTTTCAATCCTTATTCCGTTTGATAAGAAGTATATTGTACGAAAAAATGGAAATAAAATTGATTTTACAAAAACAAAAGTGTATTTTCGCTGGAATGTATTTGATACTATTTCTGTCTGTCTTGCAGTGTATGCATGCATATGTGTGCAAGCATTAAATATTTTAGTTTCAATTGGATTCACGATTCAAAACCCATATGTTCAATTTTTTGCGAATCAATCACAAGTATGGATTATTGTCGCAAGTGCATATTTAATTTCCCGTATTTCATTAACGTTAAAAGGAATAAAGGAGATCAAAAAAAATGGCGCAGATTGGGATTGAGGAGGAGCTCATGCTTGCGTACCAAAATGGAGATAAGCAAGCTGGAGAAAAACTATATGTTTTAATCAAACCGGCGCTATATACATTTTTGTATCGATTTAATCGTGATGAACAACTGAGTATAGATCTCGTTCAAGATACGTTTTTGACTCTAGAGCGTAAGAAACATATGTATGAAACCCGAAAAGGAAAAATTAAAACTTATTTATTTCAAATTGGTTACCGTCTTATGATTAATAAATTGAATCGAAGAAAAAAATGGCGTTCTCTTTTACCGTTTTTAGTGCCGATTCAGGAAAAGGAGTTTTCCCACGAAGACCGGCTTACGGTAAGAGAAGCAATTTTGAAAGTTCCTGAAGAGCAGCGGGCTGTCCTGATTCTTTCTTACTATCATGATATGCAGCAAAAAGAAATTGCAGAGGTACTGGATATTCCTGTTGGAACAGTGAAGTCGAGACTTCATAACGGGATAAAGAAATTGAAACAATTGCTGGAGGTGGATGAAATTGAGCGAAAATCCTTTTAAGAATGAATATAAATTAAAGCAGCATTTAGATAGCGATCATGTAGACATACCGGATTTTCCAAAAACGGTAAGCCGCTTCGATCGATTACTTGGATTTCTTGCTTCTCCAGCGAAAGATCCTGTGGAAGCGACGATTGGGAATGATTTATCGGTTGTGTTTCATGTGTCGTTATTAGTTGGTGTTCCAGTTATTTCTCTTATTACGATATTCATTGCGACTTTGTAAAGGATTGGTAGGAAAAGAACTCATACCTCTATTTGACACGCCTATATAAATGATGGTATAAAGAAAAGTATATGAATAATTGAGCGTGGAAAGGGAGAAGTAGTGATCATTTCCCTGTTTTAGAGAGCTGATGGTCGGTGAAAATCAGCACATAGATGATCGCGAATTACGCCCCTGGAGCATCTTTTTTCGATTGAATTGTATTCAAAAGGGAAAAGACGGTGCTAAGCCGTTATGTAAATAAGGTGGTAGGCTTTTTTGTCTGCAACTAGGGTGGTAACGCGATGATCAAAATCGTCCCTTATTTGAAGGGGCGATTTTTTTATGTTTTCAACCTTCACGCCAGTAATGAACTTAAAGGAGAGTATGTAGGATATGGGTATTTTACAAGATCTTGAATTTCGCGGGCTAATTAATCAGCAAACAGATGCTGAGGGATTAGAGCAATTATTAGAAAAAGAAAGCGTTAAATTATACTGTGGTTTCGACCCGACAGCGGATAGCTTACATATTGGTCATATGTTACCAGTATTAATGTTACGTCGTTTCCAATTAGCTGGTCACCAACCAATCGCACTTGTTGGCGGTGGTACTGGTATGATTGGTGACCCAAGTGGTAAAAAAGCAGAGCGTACATTAAATACGAAAGATACAGTTGCTTACTACACGGAAAGCATTAAAAACCAACTTTCAAACTTCTTAGAGTTTGAAAACGTGGACAACCCAGCAACGATGGCTAACAACTACGACTGGCTTGGTAACTTAGATGTAATTACATTCTTACGCGATATCGGTAAAAACTTCGGTTTAAACTATATGTTAGCAAAAGATACAGTAGCATCTCGTTTAGAAACTGGTATTTCATTTACTGAGTTTAGTTACATGATTTTACAATCATACGACTTCTTAAACTTATACCAACAACACAATTGCTGTCTTCAAATCGGTGGTAGTGACCAATGGGGTAACATTACAGCTGGTCTTGAATTAATCCGTAAATCAGAAGAAGATGCGAAAGCATTCGGTTTAACAATTCCACTAGTTACAAAATCTGACGGTACGAAGTTTGGTAAAACAGAGGGCGGCGCAATTTGGTTAGACCCAGAGAAAACAACTCCTTACGAGTTCTACCAATTCTGGATCAATACAGATGACCGCGATGTAGTTAAATACTTAAAATACTTCACATTCTTATCTCATGAAGAAATTCTTGAGCTTGAGAAGCAAGTAACTGAAGCACCAGAAAAACGTGCAGCACAAAAATCATTAGGATCTGAAATGACAAAACTTGTTCACGGCGAAGAAGCGTTAGAGCAAGCAATTAAAATTTCAGCTGCATTATTCAGTGGCTCTGTAGCAGAACTTACTGCAAGCGAAATCGAGCAAGGATTCAAAGACGTACCATCTGTAGAACGTACTGCAGAAGATACAGTATTAATCGACTTACTTGTAGAAAGCAAAATTTCACCATCTAAACGTCAAGCACGTGAAGATGTAACAAACGGTGCAATCTACGTAAACGGTGAGCGTACACAAGCTTTAGACTACGTTGTAACAGAAAACGACCGCATCGAAGGTAAATTTACAATTATTCGTCGCGGTAAGAAGAAATATTTCTTAATTCGTTACTAATCAGAAACGAATGTAAAACAAATAGTACCCCGAATGGTAGGCTGAAAAGTCTATCGTTCGGGGTTTTTATGTATGCATTTAAATTGCCTCATGATTTCTTTTAAATAGAATATGAAGAATTAATACGAGCATATAAAGTAAGCTAATTAGCATAACGACAAATGCTGTGGGATAAAATTTTGCCGCATATATAAAGAAATCGATTTGATAAATATCGTCATAATGTGAAACGTACCCTTTAAAATAATTCGTAAACTTAGCGCTATATTTCCATTCATCAGGATAATCAATTAAATTACTCCCTTGATACCAACTAATAAGTGTTGAAGTAATAAACAGCATACATGCACTGCCCAATTGAACCATTTGGTTTATTGTCAAAACGAATCAACCTCCTATTTTATGGTTATTATAACGTGCATTCGTATTCCTGTAACCTTTTTGTTGTAATCTCCTTTTCGAGTTCATACGGAAATCACATGTAAGCGGTATGATAAACGTATAACAAATAGAAAGGAGTGGTAAAACAAAATGTCACTAGAAGCGCTCATTATTTTTTCTTTGCTAAATGCGGGACAGCTTGCAGAGCATACGAAAGGCGATATACATAAAGAGCAGAAAGATGCTTATGTATATGTTCAAAAAGAGGAAAATAAATAACTTTAATATATATAAATAAAAGCTACTTGAAGTGACTGTTTAGTTGTCTTCGGTAGCTTTTTCTATTGAGATATAATGTGGAAGTCATGAAAAAAGGGGTAGTCAGAAAACGAAATGATTATATGTTTAAGGGAATAAGTATAACAGCATGTAATGAAGATGGATTATAAAATTTTGCACAATAAACGGAGCTAGTATTAAAGAGGATCCAATCGTTGGAATGAATAAAAGAGAAGTAAGGACGATTATCCATAACTCATGAAAAAACTTCCTTGAAGTATTTTACTATACATACGACATTTATATAAATAAAAAAGCCCAGGCCCCTTGATAAACAAGGTTCCTAAGGCTTTTAATATTACTCTTTGCAGAGTACCGAGATTAACGAGAGTAGAACTCTACGATTAATGCTTCGTTGATTTCAGCTGCTAACTCAGGACGCTCAGCGTGACGAGTGTAAGTAGCTTCTAACTTATCAGCATCGAAAGTTAGGTATTCTGGTACGAAGTTGTTAACTTCGATCGCTTCTTTAACAACAACAAGGCTGTTAGATTTTTCGCGAACACCGATAGTTTGACCAGGTTTAACGCGGTAAGATGGGATATCTACGCGAGCTCCATCAACCGTGATGTGACGGTGGTTTACTAATTGGCGAGCTGCACGACGAGTGCGAGCTAAGCCCATGCGGTAAACTAGGTTGTCAAGACGAGCTTCAAGAAGGATCATGAAGTTTTCGCCGTGCTTACCAGGCATTTTACCTGCTTGGTCAAATGTGCGACGGAATTGACGCTCAGTCATGCCGTACATGTGACGAAGTTTTTGTTTCTCTTGTAATTGTAAACCGTATTCTGAAAGTTTCTTACGTTGGTTAGGACCGTGAGGACCTGGTGCGTAAGGGCGTTTTTCTAATTCTTTTCCTGTACCGCTTAGAGAGATTCCAAGACGACGAGACAGTTTCCATGCTGGACCTGTATAACGAGCCATAGTTGACTCCTCCTTCAAAAATGTTTTTATTTTCGTAAAATAAAAACAGACGTAATCGATATTTACGGGTATTTTGTTTTCATGTACCTTCGCTCCAGCAGCAGGGAGTTACGAGATACACCTCCGCAGAGGAACAAAATACAAACGATAAACTCACATTACAAGGCTGCCTTTTTATTTTACACAAACGCTATTATATCTTTTAGCTGTGATTTCGTCAAGTGAGTACCTTTTTGTTTTATTCATATAAATTTTGGAAATCAGTTAAGAAGGAATTTAAAACGATGTAAAAGAAGAGATAGAAACACAAATAAAACGCTTACATAAAATAAGGTAAACCGTTCATCAAATTTTTATTGATGAATATGCGGCAATAAAAACATAAAGGGGATGTTTTTATGAAAAAGAAACATATGGAGACAGCATTAATTCATCACGGATATGAATCAAATGAAAATAAAGGGAGTTTAACACCACCTTTATTTCAAACTTCTACATTTACGTTTGAGACAGCACAGCAAGGAGAAGCGAGTTTTGCGGGAGAAGATCCATCTTATATTTATTCAAGACTGGGGAATCCAACTGTGAAATTATTTGAAGAACGTATGGCTGTTTTAGAAGGTGGAGAGGAAGCGCTGGCGTTCGGTTCAGGTATGGCAGCCATTTCAGCAACGTTAATCGGTTTTCTAAAGGCTGGAGATCATATTATTTGTTCAAATGGATTATATGGATGTACGTACGGTTTTTTAGAAGTATTAGAAGAAAAATTTATGATTACTCACTCGTTTTGTGATATGGAGACAGAGACTGATATTGAAAATAAAATTCGTCCAAATACAAAGCTCATTTTCGTTGAAACACCGATTAATCCAACGATGAAATTAATTGATTTAGAAAAGGTAATCGGGGTAGCGAAGCGAAATGACTTGCTTGTTATTGTCGATAATACGTTTTGTTCACCTTATTTACAAAGACCTCTTGAGCTCGGTTGTGACGCCGTCGTTCACAGTGCGACAAAATATATTGGTGGTCACGGGGATGTTGTAGCGGGTGTAACAATTTGTAAAACGAAAGCGATAGCTGACAAAATCCGTCCGATGCGAAAAGATATCGGCGGCATTATGGCGCCTTTTGACGCTTGGTTATTGTTACGCGGATTAAAAACATTAGCAGTAAGAATGGATCGTCATTGTGATAATGCGGAAAAAATTGTATCGTTTTTGAAAAATCATGAAGCAGTAGAAGGTGTTTGGTACCCGGAAGGGGAATTAGCATCCCGGCAAATGAAACGAGGCGGGGGCGTTATTTCTTTTTCAATTAAAGGCGGGAAAGAGGAGACACAGTCGTTTATCAATGAGCTCCATTTTATTACAATTGCCGTAAGTTTAGGTGATACAGAAACGTTAATTCAGCATCCAGCGACGATGACGCATGCAGCTATTCCAGCTGAACTAAGAAAAGAAATGGGTATTTTCGATAATTTAATACGCCTATCTGTCGGTTTAGAATCATGGGAAGATATCGTTTCTGATTTAGAACAGGCACTCAAGAAAATATCTACTGTTAGTAATCAATAAAGTGAAACTTTAATCAGTGGGGGTTTTGTCCATCCCCCACTGATTATTAGCCTTCACCAATCGGGCTTTTACGGGCAGTTATCTCCCACCTAACTTCCTCGCATTTGCCGAATTTTGAGGAGGGAGTCTTACTGCCCACAAATAGCGGGATAAAAAAGAGTGAGCTATCGGTTTCGTACGTTACGTACTTAATCGATAACTCACTCTTTTCTTTTTTTAAATATGTTTTAGGAGTGTTTCCACAAACTTTTCTAAATAATGCTGATCTACTTCATCAAAACGATTTTTTTCAGGACTATCAATATCGAGTACACCAATGATATTTCCTTCTTTCATAATCGGTACAACGATTTCAGAATTAGAGGCACTATCGCAAGCGATATGTCCTGGGAATTGGTGCACGTCCGCTACAAGTTGCGTTGTTTTTGTTTCAGCTGCAACGCCGCAAACACCGCGTCCGAACGGAATACGCACGCAAGCTGGCATTCCTTGGAATGGTCCAAGAACAAGCTGATTTCCTTCTGTTACATAAAAGCCAACCCAATTAACGCGATCTAAAAATTGATTTAATAGTGCGGACGCATTTGATAAGTTTGCGACTACGTTCGGTTCGCCAGTTAATAATGCATCCAGTTGTTTAATTACTGTCTCATATTGCTTTTCACGAGATCCTGCATAACTTTCTTTTGTAAACATGGAAACAACTCCCTTTTTATCGAGATATGTAAAATGGTAGCAAAATACGATGTATTTCACATGACTTTGTCGATAGAAAATTAAAGGAATTTGTCTTAAAAGTCAAGAAATTTAAACTATAGCTGTTCATTGAGAGGAAGTGAGCGCATGAAGCAGACGAAACAAAAGGTAATTGATGCGGCAATATCGTTGTTTAATACGAAAGGTTATGACGGGACATCGGTGCGAGACATTGCAAAGCGAGCGGATGTGAATGTAGCGAATATTTCATATTATTTTGCTGGAAAGCAAGGGTTATTAGAACAGCTTATTACGGATTTTTTAGAAGGCTATATTCACGTAATTGAAACGTCATTTGAACAAAGAGAATATTTATCGGCTAAAGATGTGATGGTGCAAATGGTGCGAGGGATTTTACGATATCAATTTGATAATAGAGAACTGACACGTTTTTTTTATAGAGAGCTTTCGCTTGATACGACATTAATTCGTGAAGTGATGACCGTTTATTTTTCGAGAGAAAGATATTATATAGAACAAATCATTAAACAAGGACAAATGAAGCAAGAATTTAAGAAGGTATCTTTTACAATGTTTATGACGCAATTAAAGGGCATGATGAATATGCCGTTTTTATATCCACAATATATATCAGAGGTGCTACACTCGTTTCCATCTGAGACGTTTTTCTTAGAAATGTATACGAAGGAAATTGAGCAATGGATGGAACGAACATTATATAAAGCGAGTATGTATTATGAACTGCCAAGAGCTATTCATATGTGAAAAATCCCCACCTAACGAATTGAGGTGGGGATTTTTATATGTTGTTTTCTTTGCCATAAATTGTTGCATACTAGCGCAATAATTGTTAATGAGGCGCCGGCAATTTCTATGTTATCGACAGTATAACCTTGAAACATAGAACCGATAAGTGCAAGTACAGGAACTAAATTCATAAATAATATGCCGTTAATAGATGAAATATATCGATTTCCCGTGTTCCAGCAAAATACAGCGATAACCCCCGCAACAATCGACATATAAAAGAGTTCAAAACGAACGCTCATAACTGTATGCAGTGACGGTACAGAAATTATATTTGTGTAGGTATATTACCGAGTTTAGCGGCTCATTACATATCAAAGTGTAAAGACTTATTAGAGGATATATTATGAAATAGAATGGGAAATTGAGCATACGAAAGTATTAATGGAGTTATTTAAAGAGCGAAAAATTGAAGCGATGTTCATCGATTCAGTAGTAGAAGGCGCTACGTATATAAAAGAAATGCGGGAAGAAAAAATCGTTTGTGCTGTTTCGAATGATCATCCGTATAGGGCGAAAAGGGTAATCAAAATGGAAGAGTTGCAAAATGAACAGCTAATTGTATACCCAGAAATATGCGATGTAAGGAAAATGATTATGAATGTGTTTCACGATATAGGTGTAAAACCAACTATAGCTGTTGAAACATCTTATGCAGAACCGATGCTTGCAATGGTAAAAGCTGGCCCTGGTATTACTTTACTTCCGGAAATGGTGGTAGAGCAAGCGGTAAGGCAAGGAAATGTACATGTGATTTCTATTGAACCACCACTTGTGCGCAAAATTTATTTCGCATCTCATATGAAAGAGTGCCTGTTATTACAATCATTTGAGGATAGGTAGTTAAGTAAGCGGAATATTAAGAAAGATTACATTTACATTTAAAGAAACATGAAATTTTAAAAAAAACTAGGTCAAAAACACGTCATTACATGGTATGATTAGAACATTGTTAGTTGTTAAATATAGGGGATTCCCTTTTTATACATAATGCCTTCCATTTCATAAACGGAACGGACAAAAAAAGAGATATAACTTAGGAGGCTTTTTTGCATGGATTCTATCCTGACGATCGTTATCATTGTAGTAAGCTCTATTCTAGTGCTGCTCATGATAGAGCTTGTGATAAGAAATCGTTCATATAAAGATATTGAAGCACTGGAGCAGTGGAAACAAGAGATAAAAGATAAACCTGTGGCAGATGAACTAAAGCGGGTAAAAGATTTAAATATGACAGGTCAAACAGAAGAACTGTTTGGTAAATGGCGTGAAGAGTGGGATGAAATTGTATCAACAACTCTTCCGAAAGCTGAAAAAGATTTAGGGCAAGCGCGAAAATTCGCCTCGCAATTCTCCTTCCGCAAAGCAAAGCATGCGATGAAAGAATCCATAAGTGGTTTAGATGACGCTGATAATCGTATTACAGACATTTTAAATGAATTACAGCAACTGTTAGAAAGCCATGAGAAAAACAGCTCGGAAATTGAAGGGTTACGTGATACATATCGTAGTATGAAAAAGAGCGTTCTTGCTCATCGACACATGTATGGAGCAGCTGAGCAAAAAATTGAAGAGATGTTAGATGTTGAATCCGAGAAGTTCAAAACTTTTGAAGAGGCAACTGATAATGGTGATTATTTAAAAGCGAGAGAAATTGTTATTAGTTTAGAAGAAGGTTTAGCAAGTTTAGAACTCGTTATTCATCAAATTCCAGATTTATTGGTAGAGTGTCAAGCGACATTACCAGTTCAGCTGGAAGATTTATTACAAGGCCATGATGATATGATAAGACAAGGCTATGTATTAGAGTATTTGGAAATTCCTAAAGAAGTCCGCGATATGACGACACAACTACAAACATGTTTAATGGATATACAGGAGCTTTATATAACGGAAGCAGCAGAAAAAGTAGAGAACTTAAAAACTCATTTAGACAGTTTTTATGATCAACTTGAACAAGAAGTGCATGCGAAACACTATGTGGAGCAAAAAACACTGTCTGTTTATGAAGATTTAGAAGAAATTCGTACAGAAACAATTGAAACGAAAATAGAAACACAACTTGTGAAACAAAGTTATCAATTACAGGACAAAGACATTGAGTCACAAAAAGTAATTGAAAAGCAAATGCATATTTTAATGAAACGTTTTGAAGTGTTGCAAATACGCGTTGCTGAACAAGATATTGCATTCTCTATTATTCGTGAGGAACTAGAAGAAGTTTATGAGCAATGTGAAACTTTAAAAGTACTTCATGCAGAATATAAAGAAATGCTACAAACGATGCGCAAAGAAGAATTTGAAGCGCGTGAGAAGTTACAAGAAATGCGAAATACAATTTTTGAGACGAAACGTTTTATGCAAAAGTCGAATTTACCAGGTCTTCCAGAGAGTATTATGGAAGATTTACAAAAAGGGCAAATGGCGATACAAGCTGTATATGAGCAATTAGAAGTAAAGCCGTTAAATATGAATACTGTAAATAGTAGTTTAGAAGAAGCATACACAGTTGTGAATGGTGTATCTGAAATGACGGAAGAATTAATTGGACAGGCGTATTTAGTTGAAAAACTAATTCAATACGGTAACCGGTACCGCAGTCATGATGAGAATCTTGCAGAAAGCTTAAATTATGCGGAGAAATTATTCCGTGAATATCAATACGATGCAGCTTTAGAACAAGCGGCTTCTATATTAGAGCAACTTGAACCTGGTGTTGTTCAAAAAATAGCTGAATATGTAGACAATGAGCAAACCCTTTAATAAAGGGTTTGTTTTTTTGTGTAATTTGGAAGTCGATGTTGCTATAATGAATAGCGGAATACAGTAAGGTTGTTCGTTTCAAAATAAAGTGAAACCATAAGTGATGGGGTTTCATCCACCATTGATTGTTAATCTTTACCACTCAGTATGCCTGCAAATGGCGGGGGAAAATGTACACTTTTATATAAAAACGGAACCTTTGAGTAGTCTTAGCGTAATTACACGTATTTGTGATATGATTATATGATGTGATAGCGCTGAAAGGGGAAGAACGATGATCTATTTTGATAATAGTGCGACGACGAAGCCATATCCAGAAGCTCTTCAATCGTACGTAACGGTTGCAGGGAAATATTTTGGTAATCCTTCTTCTATTCACTCGCTTGGAGGAGAGGCAGAGCGTCTATTAACACAATCGAGAACGATTGCGGCACAGCTCCTTCACGTTAAACCTTCTGAAATTATTTTCACATCAGGTGGAACGGAAGGGAATAACCTTGCGATTAAAGGGATAGCGATGAGGAATCGTTCGCGCGGTAAACATATCATTACAACAAATATTGAACACGCGTCTGTGTTTGAGGCATATAAACAATTAGAAGATCTCGGTTTTGATGTAACATATTTACCGGTTAACGAGCACGGTGTTGTATCGGTAGAAGATGTAAAACGAGCGCTTCGTGAAGATACGATTCTTGTGTCAATTATTCACGTGAACAACGAGACTGGAGCGATTCAGCCCGTTGCTGAAATTGGAACATTATTATCGAACCATCCGAAAATAAGATTCCACGTGGACCATGTACAAGGGATAGGAAAAGTACCACTTGATTTATACGCTTCTCATATTGACCTTTGTTCAATATCTGGACATAAATTTCATAGCGTAAAGGGGACAGGTCTTCTTTACATACGTGATGGTGTAAGATTAGATCCAATCTTATCAGGTGGTCAACAAGAGCTCAAGTATCGTTCAGGTACAGAAAATTTACCTGGTATTGTAGCGATGGTGAAAGCACTTCGTATGACGATGGAACAAGTGAAAGAAAAGGTAGTTCATTTGCAAAATTTACAAACAGAGCTGGTCCGTTTCTTTAAAGAGATGGAAACTGTAACGATTAATACATCACTTGAATATGCGGCACCGCACATTTTAAATGTATCATTTGTCGGTTTAAAACCAGAAGTAGTCGTTCATGCTTTAGAAGAACATGGTGTATATGTATCGACGAAGTCTGCTTGTTCTTCAAAAGCAAATGAAGTGAGCCGAGTACTAGTGTCAATGGGAGTACCGCACGCCGCAGCTACAAGTGCGATTCGCATTAGTCTAGCACCGGACAACACGATGGAAGAAGTAAAACAATTTGAAGGTATTGTTAAAGAGACAATGCCAAAATTATATGAAGTGATGAGGTAAAGAAATATGATGACATATGAATATATTTTAGTTCGTTATGGAGAAATGACGACAAAAGGAAAGAATCGTTCTAAGTTTGTAAGTACGTTAAGAGATAATGTGAAATTCAAATTAAAAAAATTCCCAAACATTAAAATTGATGCAACACATGATCGTATGTACATTCAGTTAAATGGCGAAGACCATGAAGAAATTTCTGAAAGATTGAAAGATGTATTTGGTATTCATAAGTTTAACTTAGCGATGAAAGTACCATCAGAATTAGAAGATATTAAAAAAGGTGCATTAGCAGCTTTCTTACAAGTAAAAGGTGATGTGAAAACATTTAAAATTACAGTGCACCGTTCTGATAAGCGATTCCCAATGAAGACGATGGAGTTACTTCCAGAAATCGGTGGGCACATTTTAGAAAATACAGAGGATATCACAGTAGATGTTCATAATCCAGATGTGAATGTACGTGTAGAAATTCGCAGTGGTTATAGCTATATTATGTGTGGTGAGCACATGGGAGCAGGCGGTTTACCAGTTGGCGTTGGAGGAAAAGTAATGGTACTTCTTTCTGGTGGTATCGATAGCCCGGTAGCAACTTACTTAACGATGAAACGCGGCGTATCTGTGGAAGCAGTTCATTTCCATAGTCCACCTTTCACAAGCGAGCGCGCGAAACAAAAAGTAATCGATTTAGCACAAGAGTTAACGAAATACTGTAAACGTGTAACACTTCACCTTGTTCCATTTACTGAAGTGCAAAAAACGATTAATAAAGAAATTCCATCTAGCTATTCTATGACAGTTATGCGTCGTATGATGATGCGTATTACAGAGCGTATTGCAGAGGAGCGTAATGCACTTGCAATTACGACTGGTGAAAGTCTTGGACAAGTAGCGAGCCAAACGTTAGATAGTATGCATACGATTAACGAAGTAACAAACTATCCAGTTATTCGTCCGCTTATTACGATGGATAAATTAGAAATTATTAAAATTGCAAAAGAAATTGGAACGTATGATATTTCAATTCGTCCATATGAAGACTGCTGTACAGTATTTACACCAGCAAGTCCATCGACGAAACCGAAGCGTGAGAAAGCAAATCGTTTTGAGGCGAAGTACGATTTCGCGCCGTTAATTGAAGAGGCTGTAGCGAACAAAGAAACAATGGTATTACAAACAGTAGAAGTAGTGGCCGAAGAAGAAAAATTCGAAGAACTTTTCTAAACCCATAAATTACCACATTCAAATGTGCATGAAGTCATGTTGTTTATCACACTCTATATTCACAAGGAGGTGATACAACATGGCAAGCACAAATAAATTAGCAGTATCTGGTGCTCAAGCAGCATTAGATCAAATGAAATACGAAATCGCTCAAGAGTTTGGTGTTCAACTTGGAGCTGATGCAACATCTCGCGCTAACGGATCTGTTGGTGGCGAAATTACTAAACGTCTAGTTTCACTAGCTGAGCAACAATTAGGCGGTTACCAAAAATAATCCCATATACGATGGCTTAGAAAGAGCGGGTTCTCCCGCTCTTTCTTTTTTTGTCATGATTTATCGATAAATCGATATAAATTTATTCAACGGTTCGACATAAATATAAAAAAATTGTCAAAAGAAGAGGGTTCAAAATTTACTGAAAATTCTTTATTATATAAGAGAGGCATAGAAATAAAGGAGGATGTTTATGAAGAGAGAGGAATTGTTGGCGCCGCCGTCTTATAATTTAGTTTCGGAAATAGAGAAGTATACGAATGATAAAGAGAAGCTTGCTTTAATTTGGCAAGATGATAAAGGGAACAGACGAGAGATTACATATTTTGAATTAATGCAAGGTGCGAATAGGATTGGAAACGCTTTTATAAAGAGTGGCTTACAAAAAGGGGACAAGCTCCTTATTATGATGCCGCGCTTAATTGAAGCTTACATGACGTATATTGCTGCGATTAAAGTAGGATTTGTCGTTATTCCAAGCTCAGAAATGTTACGTAAAAAAGATATTGAGTATCGTATTGGGCACGGAGAAGTAAAGGCTATCGTAAGTTACGAACCGTATATTGGACAATTTGACGGCGTAGAAGCGGTGGAATCTCTTCAAAAATTCGTCTTGAGCGAGCGTTCAGTAGATGGTTGGACAAATTTAAAAACAGCATTAGAAACAGAAAGTGACATGTTAGAAATGGCGAAGACAGATAAAGAAGATATGGTCTTTTTATCTTATACGTCAGGGACGACAGGAAATCCAAAAGGAGTTGTTCATACGCATGCGTGGGCATACGCTCATTTACGTACAAGCGCTCCGAACTGGCTCGGAATCGAAGAAAATGATGTTGTATGGGCAACGGCTAGTCCAGGTTGGCAAAAGTGGATTTGGAGCCCGTTTGTAGCGACTCTCGGTTCAGGTGCAACTGGATTTGTATACCATGGTAAATTTGAACCGAAAACGTATTTAAATTTATTAGGCGATAATAAGGTGAATGTGCTTTGTTGTACACCGACTGAGTATAGATTAATGGCAAAGGTAGAAAACTTGAATGAGTACAATTTAGAAGCGTTACATAGCGCGGTATCAGCTGGTGAGCCGTTAAACAGAGAAGTGATTGAAACGTTCCAAAGGCATTTCGATATTACGGTAAGAGATGGTTATGGGCAAACGGAAAACACATTACTTGTTGGGATAATGAAAGGGATGGATATTAGACCAGGATCAATGGGAAAACCAACGCCAGGTAATCACGTTGATATCGTAAATGAAGAAGGAGTTCCAGTGCAGGTAGGAGAAGTTGGTGATATTGCAGTTCACATTGAAACACCAGCACTCTTTAAACAATATTATAAAGACGATGAGCGTACAGCGATGCAATTCCGCGGTGATTATTATATTACCGGTGATAAAGCGAAGAAAGATGAAGACGGCTATTTTTGGTTTGAAGGACGCGGCGATGATATCATTATTAGCTCTGGCTATACAATCGGGCCGTTTGAAGTAGAAGATGCACTTGTAAAACACCCATACGTAAGAGAATGTGCGGTTGTCGCAAGTCCAGATGAAATTCGCGGAAGTGTCGTGAAGGCGTTTATCGTATTAAGAGAGAATATAGAAAAGAACGAAGAAACATTAATTCCAGTGCTCCAACAACACGTCAAAGAACTGACTGCACCATATAAATACCCTAGAAAAATTGAATTTGTAGATGAACTACCAAAAACGATTTCCGGAAAAATTCGCCGTATTGAGCTTAGAAAACAAGAGATGGAGCTTCCTTCAAAATAATTTTGAAAAGGAAGAAGTAAATAGTTGAATGAAATGTAAAACGTATGATATTATAAAAACGAACACAAGTTCGTTTTTATAAATTTGAAAAAGAGGTGTCCGTATGATTTTAGGTATTAATCCATATTTAGTTTTAGATGGTAGTGGGCAAGAAGCTGTACAACTTTATAAAGAGGCGTTAGATGCGAAAGTAGAAGTAATGCAAACTTTTGGTGATATGCCTGAAAATCCAGAATACCCGATTCCAGCTGAAGCGAAAGAGCGTGTTGCACATGCTCATTTGAAAATTGGTAATACGGAACTTATGATTTCTGATACATTCCCAGGTAAAGGGCATGCGATTGGATCTCAAGTAACGATTGCAATTCGAATTAGTAATGCAGAAAAAGCAAAAGAGGTATTTGATAAGTTACAAGAAGGTGGAGAAGTTATCATGCCACTTCAAGAAACTTTCTGGAGCCCGGCATACGGACAATTGAAAGATAAATTTGATATTGAATGGCAAATTACAACGAATCCTACTGAACAAAATTAATTTTTAGAAAAGCACCATTTTTAATCGAAATGGTGCTTTTTTTATACGTTCTAATTTCGTAGACTAAAGGAAAAAGGGGATGAGTATATGGGAGAAATTTGGCATGGTGGAACCATTTATACAATGCGAGAAGAGAATGAAAAAGTGGACGCCGTTTACGTTGAAAATGGCATCATTGTTGATGTGGGGAATAAAGAAGAGTTAGAAAACCGATATTCAGAAGTGAAGTCGTGCGATTTACAAGGAAAAACGATGATTCCAGGACTCGTTGATAGCCATATGCATCTTATTGGGCATGGGGAGAGGTTGCTTCGTCTAGACCTATCAAATTGTACCTCTTATAAAGAAGTACTTTCACTTGTTCAGAAGCGAGTAGAAGAAGCGCCACAAGGAACATGGATTATCGGAGAAGGATGGAATGAAAATAATTTTACAGATACAAAACAAGTTCATGTACGTGATTTAGATGAGATTTCTAAAGAGCATCCAATTTTATTAAAGCGCGTTTGTCGTCACGTGACATGGGTGAATTCATACATATTGGAACAAACGAACATAACAGAAGCGACGCAAGATCCGAAGGGCGGGAAAATTGGTCGTGATGCGTCTAATAAGTTAACAGGACTTTTATATGAGCAAGGACAAGAGTTAATAAAACATGTGCAGCCTGAAATAGATGAAGCGTATTTACAAAGAGCTCTGCAAACAGCGATTTCAGACTGCTGGCAATACGGATTAGTTGGCGGGCATACGGAAGACTTAAATTATTATGGCGGCTTTCAAAAAACGTACAATGCGTTTTCACACGTTATAAAAGAAATGCCATTTAAAGCACATTTGCTCGTTCATCATGAAGTAGCGAATGAGCGAAAAGAATATGAAAATGAGCACTATATTGAATTTGGGGCGATGAAGATTTTTTCTGATGGCTCTTTTGGCGGAAGAACAGCTTTATTAAGTGAGCCGTATGAAGATGCGCAGGAAACGAATGGAGTTGCGATTTTTTCACGTGAAGAGCTTGCAGGATTAGTGAAGAAAGCACGTGATTTACATATGCCAGTTGCCATTCATACAATCGGTGATTTATCGCTTGAATATGTCATTGATGCAATTGAATTATATCCACCAGCAGAAGGATTACGTGACCGCATTATTCATTGTCAGCTCGCTCGTGAAGAGTTGATTGAAAGAATGAAAAACTTGCAAGCCATTATTGATATTCAGCCCATCTTTGTTTCATCGGATTTTCCGTCAGTTATTGAAAAACTAGGAAAGCATCGTCTTCGTTACGCGTACGCTTGGAAGACATTGCTCGGCGCAGGATTACATTGCAACGGTGGATCTGATGCTCCAATTGAACAAGTGAATCCGTTTTTAGGTATATATAGCGCTGTTACACGTAGAAGTTTTATTGATGGCGTATGCTATATGCCAGAAGAAAGATTAACGGTATATGAGGCTGTTTCTTTATTTACAACAGGAAGCGCGTATGCAATTGGAAAAGAAGCAAAGCGAGGACAAATTACAAAAGGATATGAAGCAGATTTTACGATATTAGACCGTAATGTTTTTGAAATTGAGGCGGAAGAAATAAAAGAAGTGCAGGCAGAAATGACCGTCATTGATGGGGATATTGTTTATAGAAAAGACGTGTGAAAATATATCAGCGATTTTCGGAATATATCGACTGTAACTCGAAATATATCAGCGATTATTGAAATATATCGACCGCAATTCAAAATATATCAGCGATTTTTAAAATATATCGATTTACCGACAAAATCTGACAATAATGGCGACTGCATAGTAAGAGATGGCTGCCCACACCAATCGGGGGAAATAAATAACCCTCGAATTATGGAAATCCCATAATTCGAGGGTTATTTTATTACTATAAAAACGTTCTCTGTACTTTTTCCCAGAAGGAATTGTTTTTTAATTTGACAGTTTTAATTTGTTTATCGCTTAAACGCACAACGGCTTTTTCCACTTGTTTAATGCTAAGTGCTTCGTTATCCATTCCGATAACAGGATAATCATTGCCATCTGGTTTAAGTGTTAAAGTTAACGTACGCTCGTGATTTAAAAGGAACGGTGACCCGAGTGTACGGTATGTGTTGTTATTTAAAGATGCTAGTTCGCTTACTTGGAAACATGGGATAAGTGGGTCGACAACTGCACCATGTAATGATTTATTGTAAGCGGTACTTCCTGTTGGTGTGGAGATAACTAATCCATCACCTCTAAATGTTTCAAAATGTAAATTGTCGACGTGTACATCTACGACAAATGTTTTAATGATGCTAGAGCGTAATGAAAATTCATTTAAACAATGGAAAGATGTACCGTGATCTACATCTACTTTAATCGTTGGATATTTTCGCACTTCAATTTCGTTTTTTGTAATTTCTTGAAGGGCTGTATCAACGTGATCGATGTGGAAATCGCAGTAGAAAGAAATTTCATTTTTCGTAGAAATACCTGCGTATAAGCAATCTTCTCTAAAGCCAGTTTTACGAACGGCTTGTAAGAAAGTTCCATCATCTCCAACGCTGACGATAGCGTTTGCATTTTTTGGATGATCTAATATGGTAAATCCATTCTCCTCTAAAATACGATATACTGGTTTCATTTTTTCAACGAGCGTTACTTTGTCATCACCATAAAAGAAAAATAAATTGCGACGATCTGCCATTATGTATCCCTCCACTGCAGTTAAATTTTCTAGTTTTAGTGCTGCATACCATCAAAGTGTATTCTGAATGATATGCTCAAATAGTATATTTCGATATGAAATGTCAAAATCCCTTTTTATTTTTAGAAAAATTTTTATATTCAATTTTATCAAAGGTTGTTTAATGATGAATAAACTTGTCGATAATGGGTATGGAGTGAAAGGATGGTACGAATGAAATGGCTCGTAATTGGAATGATAATTCTTCTACTTTTTATTTTGCTAATACTATTATCGAAAATATCGCTTAAGGTGACGTTTTTATATTCAGAAATGGAAAAGCAATGTTTATTTCAAGTGAAAATATGGATGATTCGATATACGTTTGATGTATTGGAAAGAATTGAAAAACAGCAAAAAAAGACGGGGCAGAAAATCGAAAAAGCTGAGGAAGATGGCGGCATAGATAATAAAATTATGGCACAACTTGATAGCATTGGAGAACTGATAAAAAAGCTTCAAGAAGTTCATACTATTGTTAAAGATTTTCTCAAACGAGTGAAAATCAATAGTTGGAAATGGCATTCACAAATTGGAGCAGGCGATGCGGCTAGTACTGGAATTGTCACTGGATATGCATGGGGGACAAAAGGAATGGCTGCTGGAGTTGTAGGACAATATATGCATATTGTCGACATACCAGAATTTGAAATTACACCTGTTTTTCAAGGGAAGGGATTTGCATCAAGATGTGAACTAACAGCTTCCTTTCATATATTTCGTACTGTGAAAACAGCGGTAAAACTATTCATGTTTATGAGAAAACAAAAGTCTGGTATGGAAGATAAATCTGTTCAAGCATAGGGGGGATATAGAATGGACCATCCAATTCAAGGTTTAATGACAACAGCAATGCAGCATTTAAAACAAATGACTGATGTAAATACAATTGTTGGTGACCCGATTAAAGCAGCAGATGGAAGTGTAATTCTTACCGTTTCGAAAGTAAGTTTTGGATTTGCTGCTGGTGGAAGTGAATTTGGCAAAGTAGAGCATTCAGGCCGTCACCCGTTTGGAGGAGGTAGCGGTGGTGGGGTTTCCATTAATCCTGTTGCCTTTCTCGTTATAAATGGAGAAGGTGTGAAGGTTTTACATTTGGATAAACAAACACATGTCATTGATAAAATAATTGAATTAGCGCCACAAGCTGTTGATAAAGTGAAAGAAATGATGGATAAACGAAAAGAAGATGATCCGGAATTTCAAATTTAACGAATAAAGAAGCTAATCAATGGGTTAGCTTCTTTATTTTTTTGTAAATAAAGCGATTTTATTTGCATTATCGATAGGGACAAACTATCATTTACATTGTACATATTTTGTTTAAATAAGGGAGGATTTTTAAGTGGCAAATGTAACCTTTAAAGGTAACCCAATGACTTTAGTTGGAACAGAAGTTAAAGTTGGCGATCAAGCGCCTAACTTTCAAGTATTAGCAAATGACTTATCTCCAGTAAGTTTAGAAACATACAAAGGTGAAGTGAAATTAATTAGTGTTGTACCTTCAATCGACACAGGTGTATGTGATGCACAAACTCGTCGTTTTAACGAAGATGCAGCAGGTATTGAAAATACGAAAGTATTAACAATTAGCGTTGATTTACCATTCGCTCAAAAACGCTGGTGTGCAGCTAACGGTTTAGAAAATGTTGCGACACTTTCTGATCACCGTGACCTTTCATTCGGCGAAGCTTATGGCTTAGTAATGAAAGAGCTTCGTTTACTTGCTCGTGCAGTATTCGTAGTAGATAGCAATGACAAAGTAGTTTACGTAGAATACGTAAGTGAAGGTACAAGCCATCCAAACTATGAAGCAGCATTAGAAGCAGCAAAATTGGCGAAGTAATGTAAAAGAAGACGACCTCTCATTAAAGTTTCACTTTAGAAGAGGTCGTTTTTTCTCATGTATTGTTAACTAAACCAATATATGAGAAAAGACGTTACATCATAAACAACTTGAAGGGGAGCTCTTTGCAAGAGGTCGCTTTTTCTTTTGGGAAAAATTTAGATTATGGTATGATATAAGTTATGTGTAAAAGAGAGAAGGAGGAATGTACGTGAGTCAGGCAGTAGAAACATTATTTTCTATTTTTGATTCTTCTACGGTAGTTTTACGTAAAGAATTAGATGTAACATATTTAGAGGCGCTTGTAGAAACAGGTGATAACTTGTTTGAAGGAGCGATTTTACAAGAAGAATTATCCGAATCAACAATTGAAAGGTTGAATCGTGAATATAGTACGTTTAATGAAGAAACATATAAAGGTGAAGAAATTCGTAAAGCATTTCAGCTAGCCATTTTAAAGGGAATGAAAGAAGGCGTACAAGCGAATCACGAAATGACGCCAGATGCAGTCGGAATGTTCATGAGCTACTTATTCCATAAATTTATGCAAGGTCAAAAAGAAATTACAGTTTTAGACCCTGCAATTGGAACGGGTAACTTAATGACTACAGTGTTTAATAGCGCCAAAGAAGAACTAGCAATGAGTGGATTTGGTGTAGAAGTGGATGAAGTGCTAATTAAACTTGCTTTAGTAAATGCGAATTTACAAAAGCATGCAATCGAATTCTTCCATCAAGATGGACTAGCACCACTTTATATTGATCCAGTTGATGCAGTTGTTTCAGATTTGCCAATTGGTTACTATCCAAATGAAATCGGTGCAAGTGAATATACATTAAAAGCAGATGAAGGAATGTCATATGCGCATCACTTATTTATTGAACAAAGTGTGAAACATACGAAAGAAGGCGGGTATTTATTCTTCTTAGTACCAAACTTCATTTTTGAAAGTGATCAAGCGCCAAAGCTACATGCATTCATTAAAGAAACATGCTTTATTCAAGGATTGTTACAGCTACCTGTTTCCATGTTTAAAAACGAGAAAAATGCAAAAAGTATATTTGTTCTCCAAAAGAAAGGCCAGGATGTAATAATGCCGAAACAGGCACTATTAGTAGAATTACCTAAATTCTCCAACATGAAGGCTATGGAGAACATGATGGATCAACTAAATACGTGGTTTGCAACACATAAGTAATGCCAGATATATGTAACAGGGTTAGTAATTAATGTAGTACAGTTGTATAAAATATGGAATATTTTTTAATATATACAAGATTTAACTGAATCTTTTTGAAATCTGTAATATATTTTTTTTCTTGGTGTTACAATTTTTTCACTTGAAATATATGTCGGACGATGTTTAAATTAAAATCGTGAGTATAAAATTTACTAATGATGAAACGTTTTCATAATGAGTGAATTTAATTAGATAAAATCGAGCGGTTTGTGGAATGATCCACACAACTACCAAGAGAAAAAGGGGCGAAAGACTAGATGTCAAAAATCATCGCGATTAACGCAGGAAGCTCTTCCTTAAAGTTCCAATTATTTGAAATGCCAAGTGAAACAGTATTAACAAAAGGTTTAGTAGAACGTATCGGTTTAGAAGATAGTGTCTTCACAATTACTGTAAATGGCGAAAAACAAAAAGAAATTACAAACATCCCAGATCATGCAGTAGCAGTTAACATGCTTCTTAAGAAATTAACTGAAAACGGAATCGTAAAATCTCTTGATGAGATTGGCGGTATCGGTCACCGTGTTGTACACGGCGGCGAAAAATTTGCTGATTCTGTTTTAATTGATGATGAAGTATTAGCTGATATCGAAGAATTAAGCGATTTAGCACCACTTCACAACCCAGCAAACCTTGTTGGTATTAAAGCGTTCCAAGAAGTACTACCAAATGTACCAGCAGTAGCAGTATTCGATACAGCATTCCACCAAACAATGCCGGAATCTGCATTCCTATACAGCTTACCATATGAGTACTATGAGAAATTTGGCATCCGTAAATACGGTTTCCACGGAACTTCTCATAAATACGTGACTGAGCGTGCGGCTGAATTATTAGGTCGTCCAATTGAAAGCTTAAGCCTACTTTCTTGTCACTTAGGTAACGGTGCAAGTATCGCAGCAGTAGAAGGCGGTAAGTCTATCGATACTTCTATGGGCTTCACTCCACTTGCTGGTGTAACAATGGGTACACGTTCTGGTAACATTGACCCTGCGTTAATTCCATACATCATGGAAAAAACAGGCCAAACTGTAGAAGAAGTAGTTAGCGTATTAAACAAGAAGAGTGGTATGTTAGGTCTTACTGGTTACTCTAGTGACCTACGTGATATCATTGCGAAAGAAGAAGAAGGCGACCACCGTGCGAAAGTAGCACTTGACGTGTTCGTAAGCCGTATCCATAAATACATCGGTTCTTACACAGCTCGTATGAAAGGCGTTGACGCTATCATCTTTACAGCTGGTGTAGGTGAAAACAGTGCAGTTATTCGTGAGCGCGTATTAGAAGGCCTTGAGTACATGGGTGTATACTTCGACGTAAAACGCAATAACGTATTCGGTGAAGAAGCATTCATCAGCTTCCCACACTCTCCAGTAAAAATTATCGTAATTCCAACTGACGAAGAAGTTATGATTGCTCGTGACGTATTACGTCTTGGAGATATTGGTTAATATATGCATGAAAAAGACGAGATCCTAAAGGATTTCGTCTTTTTTTTGTATATATTTTAAAATTTGATCTGGATATAGTATTTTTTCCTTTTGAATAAATGCAGTGAGGGGAATCCATTTTGCATATGAGGCTGTTTGTTCATCTTTTATATTCAGTATCTCTATTTCATATAGTGATGTGTCTAATAAGCGTAAAGAATATAGTTGAATGATTTCATGACCAATTTCCTCACCCGAATAAAAAATATTTTCTAAGCATCCTAAATAATCGGTAACTTCTATTTCTGCATGAAGCTCTTCTTTAAATTCTCGAATAATGGTATCTGCTGATTTCTCACCAAGTTCAATTGAACCGCCAAGAGGACGATAATATGTTTCGTCGCCTGTACGATATTCTTGTACGAGAAGTCGCTCTTGATGTATAGCAATGCCAAAAGCTTTTGCACGTGGATACATATGTATAATCGCTCCTTATTTGTTTTGCATAAGGATGATTATAATGTAGCTAAGTAGAAATTGATAACATATATTCGGATAGATGTTTGGACTTAGGCTGTAAATAAAGAACACGCGATGTACAAGCCTATTTGCAAATATGATACAATAGAAAAAAATCGAACGAGGTGGTTGTTGCGATGCGATCGAAGCGAGAACAAGCCATTTTAGAAAATATAAAAGAGTGGGAAGGGCAATTAGTAGAGCAAGAGGCGACCGATTTTCAAAAGATGTTTGATAAGTGGTTGCATACTACAGTTGCAAAACTACCTGAGAAAAAACGAAAAGACTTTTTTACGAAAGCAGATGGATGGCTTTTTCATTTGCATGCACTTATTCAAAGTTCACAATCACAGTTAGATGCACGTAATCGTATTTTAGGAACGTCGAGATTATTTGATGAATCAATTGAGCAACTTGAAGATTTGAAGGCGTTATCTATTGATCAATTAACATACATAGCAGAGCAGCAAACAGCACGTCATCGCCTATATTCATTCGTACAAGGCGGAGCAACGGGTGCTGGCGGTCTATTATTATTAACGGCTGATTTTCCGGTTATGATTGCATTAAATGTGAAGGCTGTACAACTAATTGCGACATCATTTGGGCATGATGTGAACAAGCCGTATGAAATGATGCTTGCGTTAAAGGTATTCCACGCAGCATTATTGCCGGCGAGACTTCAGCAATATGCATGGTACAATTTACTGAGAGAACTTGAGCAAGAAGATTCATTCTTTTATGAAGGAGACGAAGAGGTGTTAAAGCCAGCTTCTACTGAGGTTGTGTTAAAACAAATTTTGAAGACATTTTCGATTTATGCTCTTCGTCGTAAATTATTCCAAGGCATTCCTGTACTTGGAATGGCAATTGGATCTACAGTGAACTATCGCTTAACGAGGAATGTTACTGAATTTGCAAATAAGTTTTATCAAGTGCGCTACATATTAGAAAAAGAAAAGAGAGCATGAAAAAAAGCGAGAGGCCGAAGCCTTTCGCTTTTTAGTTTGTCGCATGTTTTTTGGAAATTGGAATAGAAACGGGTTGCTTTGCTGCTTTCTTTTCTGTTTTTGGATAGTAAATTAAATCCAATGTTTTTGCCTGTACGGCAATCGAAAGAATAGTAAAAGCGATTTCTGTCCAATTTAAATAATATAATGAAAGCGCAAGAACAATCGCGTCAAAGACGAAGAAAATTTGCCCAATTGTAAACCGAGTTCGTTTACTTAATATAATTGTTAAAATATCGTCTCCACCGGTTGCACCGCCAAATCGCAATATAAAACCGAGTCCAATACCAGCTAACGCACCGCCAACTACTGCAGCTACAAATAAATTATTTGATAAATCTACCGTAAAAGGAGAATAATTTTCCATAAGGGAATAAAATACTCCGAATGAAAGTGAACCTAAGAATGAATAGCCAACCATTTTTCTACCTAAAAATGAAGCGCATAGTAAAATAATAGGGATATCCATTACTACAGTTGAAATAGATGGTGAAATATCATAAAAATTTTGGATAAATAGTGCAATACCTACAAAGCCACCTTCTGTTAAGTGGTTTTGGAAGTGAATGTGATATAGCGCTGCTGCTAAAATAAATGAACCGATTAAAACCATAAAAACTTCTTTAATAATTTGTCGACTTTGGATGTTCCTCATCGTTATTCCTTCTTTCCGTAGTTAGTAGTCCTTTTGGTGTTGTAAACTAACTACGAGCTCACATGTAGCTTTCAGTTAGTTTACGAAAAAACTAACTAAGCTATATGTCGCTGAAGAAATAACGAATAATCCTCTCGTCCATCAATTCTCCCTACCTTCGTTTTAGTTTAAGTCTTAAAGCGACTAAACAAAACGTGGAGTAGAATTCTTCATTTAGCAATCCTGCTCTTCTTTGTTTTGTTTAGCTAGTAACAATTAAGTCCTAAACAAAACGCTATGTGTAAGAAGAGTCTTTTTTTTGCCAAATTATCCTTCGGGCAATCATAATTTCCCCACTCTCGTATTTTTTTCGCTAGACTAAAGTATCTGAGCTGAAAAATACGCTACGTGTATGATTCGTCAATACGATGCCACATGCTCCTTCGAGCGATCATGATATCAAAATCCCTTCCTTCAAGATTTATATTATTATATCATACTTTCAAAAAATGTATGCGGATGGAAACCGACAATAACCGGAGGGAATCTACAAAAATTGTTATGTTTAAATATTTTTGTAGAAAAGCCTAAGCTATTTTGAAAATTGAACAAGCTTTAGAAAGTTTGTCCAATAAGTAAAAAGAAAATATAAATATTTATTCAATCGTATTTTCTTCGTCACTTTTATCTTTAAAAAATGCATCCCAGCTAATCACACTTAAAAAAGTTAAAGCGATAATAATGAAAGCTTGCATAAGTTTGAGACCTCCTTTTGTACATAGTATATGAATAATTCACTTTAGAATGTGTCATTTTTTTACAAGTCTTAATTGTTATGAGATTATATTAATATAGGTAGATGAAAGGAAGAGAGAAGATATGCTGAAAGACATGTTTAAAAGAAAAGAGCTAAAATGTATTTCATGTCAGAAAAAGATTGAATACGAAGAAGAGCTTGTTGCTTTTGTAAAGTTGCCGAAAGAAAGAAGAATATTAGTAGGCCCGTTTGATGTATGTTTAGCAAAAACGGCGCAAGAAATATATTGCAAAGCTTGTTACGACAAAAAAGCATGACCCAAATTAATTGAGGGGCATGCTTTTTTCATTGGTGTGCTTTTCCCTCAGATACGTTTTGAGTGAGGCGATACCAAAGCCAAAGGTCGTTAATAATAGAGGCTAAATCAGCTATTTCAGAATTAAGCCTACAGGAAATTTCAAAATTCTCTTCGTTATTTAAACGATGTTGTTTTTGATTAATGTAATGTTCAAGCTCTTTTATACGATCAGGTATTTTCCCGCGAATTTGCTCCCATTTTAATAAAATAGCGTGCTGCGTTTGTTCAGAGATGTCTTCCCATTCTTCTTGTATGTTCGGCACTGCAATTCCTAGATGTTCATTGTATATAAAATACTTTTCCATAGACAGCCCTCCATTTTCCTGCCTCTATTTTACATAAAAAAAGAAAGGAATTCGACGAAATTGTTTGAAAAAAATTATGAATTCCCCTTGATTCATTTTATGAAAGGTGATAAAGTTTGAATTATTATAAGAAATAGTGAATATTTATTCTTTAGGGGGATGCAAAATGGAGAAGAAAAAAGTTGTGTTAGCATATTCCGGAGGTCTTGATACTTCCGTTGCAATTAAATGGTTACAAGAGAAGGATTATGATATTATCGCGCTTTGTTTAGATCTAGGGGAAGGTAAAGACTTAGCGTTTGTAAAAGAAAAAGCACTTTCAGTAGGTGCAATTAAATCATATATGATTGATGTTCAAGAAGAATTTGCGAATGAATATGCATTGATAGCGATGCAAGCTCACACGTTATACGAAGGGAAATATCCTCTTGTCTCTGCATTATCTCGTCCGCTTATTGCGAAAAAATTAGTAGAAATTGCAGAGCAGGAAGGCGCAAGTGCAGTTGCACATGGATGTACAGGGAAAGGGAATGACCAAGTTCGTTTTGAAGTTTCTATTCAAGCGTTGAATCCATATTTAGAAGTTATTGCGCCTGTACGTGAATGGAAATGGTCACGTGAAGAAGAAATTGCATATGCAAAAGAAAATGATATACCGATTCCAATTAATTTAGATAGTCCATTTTCAATCGATCAAAATTTATGGGGACGCAGCAATGAATGTGGAATTTTAGAAGATCCATGGGCAGCGCCGCCAGAAGAAGCATACGAGATGACATTGGCATTAGAAGATACACCGAATAAACCAGATTTTGTAGAAATCGGATTTGAAGCAGGAGTACCGACGACTTTAAACGGCGCTGCATATTCACTTTCAGAATTAATTAAAACGTTAAATGCACTTGCTGGAAAACATGGCGTTGGACGTATCGATCATGTAGAAAATCGCCTTATCGGTATTAAATCTCGTGAAGTGTACGAATGTCCAGCGGCAATGACATTAATAACAGCGCATAAAGAACTTGAAGATTTAACACTTGTGAAAGAGGTTGCTCATTTCAAACCGATGATTGAGCAAAAACTAACAGAATTAATTTATAACGGTTTATGGTTCTCACCTTTAAAACAAGCACTCAATGCTTTCTTACAAGAAACGCAAAAAAATGTAACAGGTACAGTACGTGTGAAATTATTTAAAGGTCATGCGATTGTAGAAGGACGTAAATCTGAGTACTCTTTATATGATGAAAAACTTGCAACGTATACTGCCCAGGATGAATTTAATCATGATGCAGCAGTTGGTTTCATTTCATTATTCGGTTTACCTACAAAAGTATACAGCCAAGTGAATCAGAAGAAGGTGGAAGCGTGAGCAAACTTTGGGGCGGACGTTTTACAGAAGAAGCGGAAGCATGGGTAGAAGAATTCGGAGCTTCTATTTCCTTTGATAAGCAATTGGTTAGCCAAGATATAAAAGGGAGTATTGCACACGTTACGATGTTAGCAAAGCAAGGCATCGTTACGAAAGAGGAAGCAGAGAAAATCAAGATAGGGCTTCAGTATTTATTAGAGGAAGCGAAAGAAAATAAATTGAATTTCTCAGTCGAAGCGGAGGACATTCATTTAAATATTGAAAAGATGTTAATTGAAAGAGTCGGTGAAGTAGGAGGGAAACTTCATACAGGCCGAAGCCGTAACGATCAAGTAGCGACAGATATGCACTTGTATTTAAAAGAAAAAGTAGAAGATATTATAAAAGCTACAAAACAATTGCAAATTGTTCTTGTTCATCAAGCGGAAAATAACATTGAAACAATTATGCCTGGTTATACGCACTTGCAGCGCGCACAGCCTATATCGTTTGCTCATCATATCCTTGCTTACTTTTGGATGTTAGAGCGCGATGTGAATCGTTATGAAGATTCGTTAAAGCGTATTAACATTTCACCATTAGGAGCAGGAGCACTAGCTGGTACAACATTCCCGATTGACCGAGAATATAGTGCGGAGCTTCTTGGATTTAATGGAATCTATGAAAATAGTTTAGATGCGGTAAGCGATCGTGATTTCATACTGGAGTTTTTAAGTAACTCATCTATGCTTATGATGCACTTATCACGCTTTTGTGAAGAACTTATTTTATGGAGTAGTCAAGAATTTCAATTTATTGAAATGAGCGATCAATACGCAACTGGAAGCAGTATTATGCCGCAGAAGAAAAATCCGGATATGGCGGAACTTATTCGTGGTAAAACTGGCAGAGTATACGGTAATTTATTCAGTTTACTTACAGTAATGAAAGGATTGCCGCTCGCTTACAATAAAGACTTACAAGAAGATAAAGAAGGAATGTTTGATACAGTGAAAACAGTAGAAGGATGCCTTCATATTATGGCAGGCATGCTTGAAACGATGACTGTAAACAAAGAAAAAATGGGGCAAGCTGTGACGCAAGACTTCTCTAACGCAACAGAAATTGCCGACTATTTAGCAAGCAAGGGACTGCCGTTCCGTCAAGCTCATGAAATTGTTGGGAAACTAGTTCTTCATTGTACGCAAAAAGGAATCTATTTATTAGATGTACCACTTGAAACGTATAAAGAAATGAGTCCGTTATTTGAAGAAGATTTATATGAAGTTCTTTCACCTTATGCAGCTGTAAAGCGCCGTAACAGTGCTGGCGGGACAGGGTTTGAGCAAATCGAAAAAGCTTTGGAGAAAGCGAAGGGGTTAGCCATAGAGTTTGTTGGAAGTTAAATGATGTATGATATAGAAGGTAAGGTGCTTTTTTAGAAAGTGCCTTACCTTTTTGTATTTAGACTTTTAGCTATGTATCTATCATTTCATAATTATTTTTCATAATGATAAAATGATGATTCTCATGGATCGCTAACAGTTGGATAGATTGAATAAGGTTAGGGTAGTGAGCAATTGGATCTAAAAATACGATATGTCCTGCAATATTTTCGTCTATATGTTGAACTAGTTTTTTTATTTCATCTGTTTCACGTGAAAGTAATGCTTCTAATTCGTTTACATTCATAGAGTGATAGATTTTTTTTGAAGGGATTAAAATCCAAGGAGCTTTCATTCCTTTGCCGTGTTTTTCTTTATATTCCGCATAAATGTCATGTATGTCAGTTGCAAATGGGGTATTTCTTTTTAGTTTGGCATAGGGGATAAGAGCAAAAGAGAATTTAATCGCTACTTTTAGCATCCTTGTAATTAAATATAAGTGATAAAAGTGCTCCCCAATAGACCATTTTCCGTCCTCTTTCCTATACCATAGTTGTTCTTGTGAAAGTGAATGAAGCTTAGGTAGGAACTGGTTTCTTTGCACATGTAATGTGTGAAAATGTTTTGAGATATTTTCAGATTTCATAGTAGAGCATCCTCCATACCTATTTTTTCCTAATTATAACATTTTCCGTATAGATTTAATTAAGCCTAGAGCAATATGTTCTAGGCTTAAAGCTTCATTGATTAATCATACTTATGTCGATCTTCTGTGATACGAATATACTCAATATCCATTAAATCTCGAAACAGCGCACCATGACTTAGTTCAACGCCATGTTTTTCTTTAAAATGTGAGCATATTGTATTTAACATTTCAATCTCTTGCTCGTTGACATCTAAAATAATACGTTCATGATCTCCCATATAAATCCTCCTTCTCTAAACACATATATTTTGTCCGTCTATTTCTAAAAAATGTATGTTAATGTAATGTTAGGAAATGAGAAAGGAATGGAAGATGAGACGTATTTATTTTATAGGGTTAATTTTGTACACATTAATTGTGCTACATGTGGCATTCCCATCAATATTTTCATTTGCGAATGTAGAAACAGTGCATGTTGCGATATTTATCTTTACTCTATTTGTAGTAGATTGCTTTATTTTGATATGGCTTTCGAAAAGAAAAAATGTACAAGATAAAAAAGAAATTGAACGAAAAAAGAGAAAACGTTCATTTTGGATGACAACGTATTGTTTTTTATTAGTAATCACGGCTGCTTTTGCAAGTGAGCATATTCCGCTAGAAAGGTTAAATATCGAATTTTGGGCAATTGTATTTGCATGTTATTTTTTCATGCATTTTCTTCCTTATATGAAAGAAAAGCGAGGAGAAGAGGAAGATTCGCTTGTAGAAGAAGCGAGAGAACAAGAGCATAAGAGAATAGAAGAGGATATAAAGAAACTCGGAGAACAAAAATGGTATTTAAAATCAAAAATCATATATGTTCTTTGTTTTATTACGCCGCCAATTGGTTATTTGTATGTTTTTTTGCTTCGCAAAAAAATGACAGAAGATGCAAAGCAAACGTACTTAACGGTTGCGACGTTAATGATGGCGCTATGGTCTTTGAAGTTCCTTCCGCCTTATGTGTTTGCAGTTGTAATTGTTGTTGTAGCTTGTCTCGTATTTGTAGTGAAATATGTGAAATGAAAAACACCAAGCCCATGTGGACTTGGTGTTTTTTTATTATAAATTAAAGATCACCTTGCTCCTCATCACCACGAACAACAAGGACATCGCATTTCGCATAGCGAATAATATGTTCAGAGACGCTACCAATTAGGAAACGTTCTACAGCATTTAAACCAGTTGCACCGCACATAATTAAATCCACTTTATGTGTTGGGGCAATTTCTTTTGAGATTTTAGATTTAGGATTACCAAATTCTAATACAGTTTCTACTTTTTCAAGACCAGCTTCAAGCGCAGTTTTTTTGTAGTCTTCTAATAAGTCTTCTGCAAATAGATTTGCACGTTCAGCAATTGCGCGGCTATAAGCCTCTACTGCTGAGTATGCTTTTACGTCAACAATATGAGCAATTGTTAATGTTGCATTGTTTCGTTTTGCGACTTGAATTGCTTTTTTAAAGGCTTTTTCTGCTTCTTTAGAACCGTCCACCGCAATTAAAATATTTGTATATGTATTATTCATAGTAAATTCCTCCCAATCATTTGTATAACTGTTTACAACTTAATTATAAAACAAATTATGGTAATGTGCTTGTTGAAACGTTACAGAATTTTGAAAACTTTGTTTCAATTCATTTTAGTTGTAATTGGAGCGAGAACTTGTTACATATGAAGTATGGCAATTTAAAAGGAGGCATGTTTGTGAGACACGCGCTCATTACAGCCGGTACGAAAGGTTTAGGAAAGCAAGTAACAGAAAAGTTATTGGCTAAAGGGTATTCAGTGACAGTAACGTATCATAGCGATATAGCTGCTATGGAAACAATGAAAGAAACATATAAAAATATGGAAGAGCGTCTACAGTTCGTGCAAGCGGATGTCACGAAAAAGGAAGATTTACATAAAATAGTAGAAGAAGCGATGAGCCGTTTTGGCAAAATTGACTTTTTAATTAATAATGCTGGTCCTTACGTATTTGAAAGAAAAAAATTAGTCGATTACGAAGAAGACGAATGGAATGAAATGATCCAGGGTAATTTAACAGCGGTGTTTCATTTATTAAAACTTGTCGTACCGATTATGAGAAACCAGCAATTTGGCCGTATTATTAACTATGGATTTCAAGGGGCAGATAGCGCACCTGGATGGATTTATCGTTCAGCCTTTGCGGCTGCGAAAGTAGGACTTGTTTCATTAACGAAAACAGTAGCTTACGAAGAGGCGGAATATGGTATTACTGCGAATATGGTTTGCCCTGGTGATATAATTGGTGAAATGAAAGAAGCAACGATTGAAGAAGCGCGAAATCTGAAAGGTAGTAACACACCAATTGGTAGATCTGGAACAGGCGAAGATATCGCAAGAACCATTTCGTTTTTATGTGAGGACGATTCTGATATGATTACTGGTACGATTATTGAAGTAACAGGCGCTGTTGATGTTATTCATAGACATCGATAGAATTAAATAAAGTGAAGTTTCGAATAATTGGACAGTTTATCCTTTATACTGAGAGGTACGGATAATACTGTCCTTTAATGTAAGATTAAATCTATCGGAAAACTTGTATTATTTTTTGTCAAATATTGAGATATTATGTTAGAATATAAGAGCGTAGAAAGCGCTTTAAAAAATGATTCAGGGGTCATTTCATAACTCAAGGGGGAACTAATAATGCGTATCGGTATTCCAACAGAAATTAAAAACAATGAAAACCGTGTGGCAATGACGCCAGCGGGAGCTGTACATTTAGTACAAAATGGTCATGAAGTTTTTGTTCAAAAAGGATCAGGTGTAGGATCAGGCTTTACAGATGAAGAATACGTACAAGCTGGTGCGAAACTTGTTGAAACTGCTGAAGAAGCATGGAATCAAGATATGGTTATGAAGGTAAAAGAGCCAGTTGAAAGTGAATACGGTTATTTCCGCGAAGGTTTAATCTTATTCACATACTTACACTTAGCTCCAGAGCCAGAATTAACAAAAGCATTAATTGATAACAAAGTGGTATCAATTGCATATGAAACAGTACAATTAGACAATCGTTCTTTACCATTACTTGCACCAATGAGTGAAGTTGCAGGTCGTATGTCTGCGCAAATCGGTGCACAGTTCCTTGAGAAAAACAAAGGCGGAAAAGGTATTTTACTTGCAGGTGTTCCAGGGGTTAAACGCGGCAAAGTAACAATTATCGGCGGTGGTCAAGCTGGTACAAACGCAGCGAAAATTGCAGTAGGTTTAGGTGCAGATGTAACAATCATCGACTTAAGTGCAGAACGTCTTCGTCAATTAGATGATATTTTTGGAAACCAAGTAAAAACGTTAATGTCTAACCCGTACAACATT
Source organism: Bacillus sp. NPDC060175 (assembly GCF_042728695.1). Taxonomy (NCBI): domain Bacteria; kingdom Bacillati; phylum Bacillota; class Bacilli; order Caryophanales; family Bacillaceae; genus Bacillus; species Bacillus sp. NPDC060175. The sequence goes on along the minus strand of NZ_JBHWYR010000019.1, from coordinate 23,965 downwards.
GCAGAAGCTGTAAGAGAATCTGATCTTGTAATCGGTGCGGTATTAATCCCAGGTGCAAAAGCGCCAAAACTTGTAACAGAAGAAATGATTCAATCAATGGAAACAGGTTCTGTCGTTGTAGATATTGCGATTGACCAAGGTGGTATTTTCGAAACAACTGACCGTATTACAACTCATGATAACCCAACTTACGAAAAACATGGTGTTGTTCATTATGCAGTTGCAAATATGCCAGGTGCGGTTCCACGTACATCAACTCTTGCATTAACAAACGTAACAGTACCATATGCAGTACAAATTGCTAACAAAGGCTATAAAGAAGCTTGCCTAGGCAACTCTGCATTATTAAAAGGTATTAACACATTAGATGGATATGTAACATTCGAAGCAGTTGCAGAAGCGCACGGCTTACAATACGCTGATGCAAAAGATCTTCTTGAAAAAGCTCCTGCTTTATCATAATAGAAATAAAATAAAGACCTTTCCTTTGTAGGAAGGGTCTTTTTGTTTAAACTAATTATCTAATTTCTTCACAATTTTCAAGCCGAACATCATTGTGAAGAAAAGAATTCCAAACAAGTAATACAGGGCATACTCTACTCGTATCGTCGAATTTTCGTTGGTGATATATAAAATAAATAGTATAGCAGAGCCGATTAAATGAGAGAGACCGAAAATTTGGGCCATAAGCTTTAAATTCATTTTCTCAATTCGTTCATCTATCTCAGGTAATGGGTATTCCTCGGACTCTTTCTTTTTTTTCTTAAAGAATATTCGTTTCACTACAAATAGTACCGAGGCTAAGAGTATGTATACGCAAGCGAATAGAAGGACAGAACGAATCTTTTCTTCATCACTACTATTGAAATAAAGAAAAATCGATCCTAACACTAAAATGGTAAGATTTGAAAAGAATTCTTGATTAAAAGTATTTTTCATTCTTTTTCCTCCCCAGTTTTATCTAATTGAAATAAATCTTCCACTTTACAGTTGAAAAACTCACATAATTTCAACGCTAATTCTAAACTTGGGTTGTATTTATTCTTCTCGATAGCGATGAGGGATTGTCTAGTGATTTGAACAGAGGAAGCTAATTGCTCTTGAGTGATGTCTCTAACGACGCGGAATTGTTTCACTTTATTTTTAATCAAATATACAAAGTCTCCTTTTTGTAAATTTGTTACATTTATTATATCCATTTTTAGGGAATAAGTAAATAAAACTTTACAAAAAGTAAACAAAACTTTACGAAAGATATTGCTTGTTACAATGTATGTTTTTGTGATAATTTGGAATTAAACGGAAAATGAAAGTCGATAGAGGAGATTGGGTGTGGAGAACTATGGAAACAGTAAATCTATTAGAATTAACAAAAGATATTAAAACTCAACATAAAAACTTCGTCGTTTCAAATATAAATAATCATTGCTTACGAATCGCCGTATTTACTGGTGAATATGATTGGCACTACCATTCTAATTCGGATGAATTATTCATTGTGTTAGAGGGAGAATTACTTATCGATTTTCAAGATAGAGAGACAGCAGTTTTAAAGCCAAATGATTCAATTTTAATTCCAGCATGTACAATTCATAGAACGAGAGCGTTGAAGAGAACGGTAAATCTTTGTTTTGAAAATGTAGAGGCGGATACAGTAATTGTGGAGGTCGTATGAGAAGGTTACAGATTGAAGAATACGATAAAGTAAGTTCACTTTTAGAAGAGAATCAACGAACAACAACTTTTGCGTATGCAGTTTGTGATCAAAACATAAATGGTGAGATTTTTATAAATGAGAAGTTAACAGCAGGACTAATCGTCACCACTAATGGTATTTATTATTTGTTTGGTGACACTCAAGACCAAAGTTATAACGAAGATTTATTTTCGTATATAAAAACAGTCATTGAAAAAACAGAGAAACGATTTACACTGTTCACTTCGAGTGAAGAGTGGGAAATGATGATTGAAGAGTACTTTAGTAATGCATTTCGGAACATCCCACGAAGGACATTTCAATTTCAAAGAGAAGTTTTTGAAGATAGAAAAATAGAATTAAACAAAAATACATATGAAATTAAACGTATTGATAAAAGTGATATAGAACGAAGTAATGAATTTACAGAGGATTATTACAAAGAATATTGGGGATCAAAAGAAGTGTTTTTAAATAACGGCTTTGGATTTTGTATAGAACAAGATGGGATAATTATAGCTGAATGCGTCTCAATATTTAGAGGGCATAGTTTTGCTGAAATTGATATTGCAACGCATGAAGCGCATCAAGGGAAAGGGTTAGCCCAAGCTGTCGCAACACATTTCATTGAACATTGCATGCAAAACGATATTACACCGTGCTGGGATTGTAATGTAGACAATATTCCTTCGCAAAAATTAGCTAGTAAATTAAGTTTTTATAATCCAATAGAATATAGTTTGTTTGTACGTAAGAGAACGGGGGAATAAAAATGAATGTGGAGTTAACGAGATTTAAAGTGAAACAAGGTAAAAGTCATCGTGTAGATGAATGGATGCAGCTTCTTAATGACAATATGAAAGAAGTGCTTTTGACATTAAACGACGAAAAGATGTATGTAGAGACAATTTTCCGGGAAATAAGAGATGGAGAAGAGTACTTATATTGGTATTCTGTGCAAGGAGAAGGCGGGACTCTTGTCGGAAATTCTCATCATGAAATTGATAAAAGGCATTTGGAGTTTTGGTATGAATGTATTGATGAGGAAGCGCCGTCTGTTGATATGAAAACAGAAGTCGTTATGATTCAAGATGTTGTGAAGGAAGCGATGAAATAATAGAATAGTATTTTTGAGAGGAGCACATCAAAATGGATGTGCTTATTATTATGGAATTTTTTTAGAAAAGCTGTATACATCTTATGCTCTCAAACGTTGAGTATATAGAAGGGAGAGCAGAATGAGTCATGATACGTTTGAATCGTTATTAATAGAGAAGTCAAAAGCTGTGTTTGGATACTTAATTAAGATTGGAGCAGATAGAAAAGAAGCGGAAGATATTGTGCAAGATACGTTGTATAAAGCTTTATTGCTTATGGAGGAAATACCGTTAGAGCATTTAACACCGTGGCTATTTAGAGTTGCAATCAATCAGCACCGAGATTTACACCGAAAAGAAAAAAGACTAAACCCAATCGCAATTGAATCGGTCGTTCTTATTGGTCAAAAGTCATTAGATGAAGTGCTTTTAACAAGTGAGTTGCAAGGAGAAGTACAAGAAATATTGGAGACGATGACGGAGGATTATCGTCATATTTTACTGTTGAAATATGAATATGAACTATCTTATAAGGAAATTGCCATTTTATTAAGTATGAAAGAAGACACAGTAAAAACAAGTTTGTACCGTGCAAGAAATCAATTTAAAAAATTGTATAGGAGGAGAAATGATGAGTCGGAAGGACTTTGATTTGAATATGGATGATAAGCAGATGAAGACTTTGATGAAGAGAGCGAAGAGGAAGCAGTTTTGGCGAAACTGGCTTATTTCTATTTGTGCGTCCATGATTGTTATAGTAGGTCTGTTTTTGGGAGCAACGTATTTTTCTCAACAAACGTTTAGAAAAATGGAAAGAGAAATGAATGCACTACATAAGGTTCAAGGCCCTAATATTCGTTTCAGTGGGAGCATGTATTTAAGTCTCGGTGTGACAGGAAGTACGGTAATATATAATTCTTATAAAAATATAGCCGGTCAACCAGTAAAATGGATAAATGATATATACGAATCAGGTATCTGGGATTATAGTATGAAGCACTATAATGGTGAACTTGTTAGTTTAGATGAGGAGAAAAGGGATGAAGAGGCTATTGCGATACCAGATTATAATGTACAAACAATGCAAAGGGAGATGAGATTTTATCTACCTTTTGTTACTTATAAAAATTATGTAGATGATCTGAAAAATATCGGGGAGTTGCAAAATAAGGTTGCAGAAGTGGCCCTATCTTTTGATAAACCATATTCAACTGAACAAATTGTTGAGATGCTTCCAAAAGATATACAAACAGTTTGGTTTTGGGTAGATACATACAATGAAAAGAAAAGCGATTCTTATGTAGGGTTAAAAGATCCTAAAAGTGGTGCAATACTAAATGCTGAAATGGCTAGTAATGTTTTTGGGTTTGCAGGAAGTTATGCAAAGGCAAAAGAAGATGTGAAAAACGATTTAACAATAAATTCAAAAGAGTTTCTGTACCAAATGAAGTATTTAGCAAAAAATAGTGAAGGTATACCAAGTGATTATTTTGAACAATATTATAAAGAAATAAAAAACACCAAACCAAAAGACTTACCAATATACGGTGTAGTCGTAACTGGAAAAACAGAGGATTTACAAAGTTTACAAGGTGTGCCATATATTAAGGCGGCTGTTAGAGGTGTAACAGTTGAGAAATATTGATTACAATTAATTAATGTGAATAATCAGAAAATTTATGTTATAATATGGGAAAAGGAGGTTTATATGAGGCAAATACATGGAGCAATTTATATTTACATAACAATGTTTTTCGTGCTAATATCCTATGGTTTAAGGCACGTGTATTCGCATCCTATATTAACTTTTTTAAGCGGAGCATGTATGGTGTTTGCACTTCTTGTCCACCTTTTCTCAGTTTGGATCGTGAAATTTCAAATTAATATTAGTGAAATAGAAGAAGGCACTTTTTAAAGAGCCTTCTTTTTTAATAATATTGGCGGAGCCCCTGTAGTAATTTTTCAATTTCGCATTCAGTTTCTTTACATATAGACATTGTACGTAATCTGAAAAATAAGCTGCGTAAGAAAGATTTTATATTTCCGTATAGAAATTCGTATGATTCAATATGCAGTATTGATTTTTGGATTTGTAATTGAGCTACTAAATCACGAAGGGCTAATATGAGTACTTCTTCCGCTAGGCCATTTTGCAGCATTACGACAATTGGACAAACGATACGTTCATCTTCTTCATACTTGTAATAGATGGAATGGACACAAACTTTATTTAATAAAGTTGTTAGTATTTCTTCGTAATGTGAAGCTCCTAGTTTAGGATTATTAACAAGCGCTTCAAATGTATCGGAAGCATGAGCGACACTATGTGCCCAGCCATGGTCTTGCACATAGCCTCGTAAGTCATGCTCTTTGTTCATATATAGAATTAATTTATCTTTTACATTTGAAATATCAGTCTGTGATAAGAAATTATGATTTGTATCCGCATCTATAATGAGGGCGATTAATAATGTTGTAAATGCACGGGTAAATACAGCGTCATCGTCATTTGCATGAATTTTATAGAATAAATAGTTTTCACTGATGCTTTCTGATAATAGTTTTTGTAAGTGGGTGTGTGAAATATAGTCCTTCTTGATTAGATGATAAAAAGTAGAGTAAATGAGTTTGTCTCTTAAATAGCTATCGGTAACGCCGATATGTTGAAGCATACTTGAACTTAATGAATCAATATGAAGTGTGTTGTTGATTATGTAATTATTATTACGAATTTCTTCTAACTGTTGTTGCAACATATAAACCTCCTATTTTAGAAAATTCTGCATATTGATAGTATAATGTGTGGAAGAAATAGACAAGAAATAATTTCTTTTGAATGACTCGATGTGGGAGGAAGTGTTATGGCGAAAGCCATGTTCTTCTTCATTAGTATTTTATTTTTAGGTGTGTTTCTAATAATATTATCAGCCTGTACTACGAAACCTGTAGAGCAAGTAGGGTTAAAAGAAGAACCTAAAGAAGGGTATGTAATACTAAGAAATGACACGGTGTTTTTTGTCGGTGATAAAACGTTTGAAACAAAAGTAGAGTTGCAAAATGATATGGAACAACAAATGAATAAAGAGCATCCATCAAATATAGTGTTGAGCTTTAAGGATAAAGACGCATATAATCAATTAAAAACAGGGGATAAAATAAAAGTATGGTCTTCTAAAATACTTGAAAGTTATCCAGCAAAAATGATTGTAGAGCAATTTGAAATAGTAGAGAAATAAGAAAAAGGCAGCAATCACGCTGCCTTTTTCTTATTTCACAAATTGTAATTCTTTCGGGAACTTCGTTAAGATTTCTGATCCGTCTTTTGTGATGTAAATATCATCTTCAATACGAACGCCGCCTACGTTTGGTACGTAAATACCTGGTTCGATTGTGAAGACCATACCTTCTCTTAATAGAGACTCGTTGCCTTCTTTTACATCTGGGTATTCGTGTACGCTAATTCCAAGTCCGTGACCAAGGCGGTGTGGGAAGAAGTCTCCGTAACCTGCATCTGCGATAACAGAGCGAGCAGCGTTGTCAATTGCACCAAATGTAACACCTGGTTTACATGCTTCAACTGCTTGTAGTTGTCCAGCAAGTACAGTGTTGTAAATGCGAGTTTGTTCTTCAGAAATATCACCAAATGCTACTGTACGTGTAATGTCAGAGCAATAACCTTCAATGATTACACCTAAATCAAATAGTACGAAATCGCCGCGTTTCATTTTGTTTGCGCCTGGAATACCGTGTGGAAGAGCAGAGTTTGCACCTGCCAATACCATCGTATCAAATGACATTTTATGGATGCCTTTTGTTTTTAATTCATGCTCAATAATTGCTAATACTTCTAGCTCGCTGCGATTTTCTTTAATTGCATTTATACCAACTTCAACAGCATAGTCTGCCATTTTAGCTGCTTCACGTAAAATAGAAAGTTCTTTTTCGTCTTTAATTAAGCGAAGCTCGCGAACTTTCTCTTCAGCTGATTTGAAAGCTGCATTTGGGAATAATTTTGTTAATTCTTCGTAGCGCTCTACGTTTAAATGTTCTTTTTCAATTGCAACTGCATTTGCATCAATACCACGATCTTTAATTGCTTTTGCAATCATATCCCATGGTTTGTCCGTATCAGTAAATCCGATAATTTCATGTGCCCAGCCAGCGTTACGCGCTTGGCCTTCTTCCATTTTAGGACAAATTAAAATAGGTTCTTTTTCTTGGAATACAAACATACCAAGTAGTCTTTCATGTGGTTCGCAGTGGAAGTTCGTCATGTAGAAAACGTTTGGTGTAGAAGTTAAGAACGCAGCTTCTACGTTTTTTTCTTTTAGCCATTGCATTAAATTTTCTAATCTAGCATTCATCGATTGGCACCCCCGAGATATTTAATTACAGATATAACTTTACATCGGATGAAAGCGTTATGACAAGTAAATAGATGTTAGAAAAGACAGGGAATTAAGAAATCATGTAGAATAAAAAGTGAGAATGTGAATAGGGGAGGAATGTAATGATGGAAGTATCTTATCACGGGCATTCAGTTGTAAAGATTGAAACGAATGGAAAAGTTATTTTAATTGATCCGTTTTTAACAGGAAATCCGAAAACAGATTTAAAGGCTGAAGATGTAAAAGTTGATGCGATTATTTTATCGCACGGACACGGTGATCATGTCGGCGATACAGTAGCGTTAGCAAAGAAAAATAATGCGGTTGTTGTAGCGCCATTTGAATTAGCGACATTTTTAAGTTGGCAAGGTGTAAATACACATCCAATGCATATTGGAGGTTCGCATGAATTTGACTTTGGAAAAGTGAAATTTACCCAAGCATTCCACGGCTCTAGTTATATTGATGAAGAAAATAAGACGATTACATATACAGGTATGCCAGCTGGTATTTTGTTTACAGCAGAAGAGAAAACGGTATATCATGCAGGAGATACTGCACTGTTCTCTGATATGAAGTTAATTGGAGAACTTAATAATATTGATGTAGCATTTTTACCAATTGGTGATAATTTCACAATGGGGCCAGAAGATGCTGTGTTAGCAGCAAAATGGATTGGTGCGAAAACGGTTGTACCGATGCATTACAATACGTTCCCAGTTATTGAACAAGATCCATATCAATTTGTAGAAAAGCTACAAAATTGTACAGGGAAAGTATTAGAAGCTGGAGAAAGTATTACACTATAAAAGAGAAATCCTTCATTTGAAACGACAAGTGAAGGGTTTTTTATGTGTGTAGTACAGTTTTTAAAGTCTGTATTTGTTTAGGTGATTCTTTTCTTTTTGGAAGTGGCTGTTCGGGTGTTTCATTCAACTCCATTGCAACTTTTTTTCCATCTACGAAAGCTAAAAATACAGCACCTACAACCTCTAAAATTTTTTTCATCATGTATTCGCTCCTTTGTTTCATTTCTTGTCTTAATTGTATATGGAATCGAGTGGACAAACTATCGAACGAGATGACAACAGCATTACAGTGTTGTAATAGAGTGACTGGTGGAATGTAAGGGTTATTTTGTTATAAAAAAAATAGTACAGATATATATAGAGAGAGTGTAACAGTTTTGAAAATATAGTATACTGAGAATACAACACATGAAGAATTTAGGGAAAAGAAAGTATGGTGAAACCATTTGGCTACCAAACATAATCAAATTTTAGAACATATTAATAGCCTGCCAGTAGGGCATAAAATTTCTGTGCGGCAAATTGCGAAAGATTTAAGTGTAAGTGAAGGGACAGCTTACCGTGCAATTAAAGATGCAGAAAATAAAGGGTATGTTAGTACAATTGAACGTGTCGGAACAATTCGAATTGAGCAAAAGAAGAAAGAGAATATCGAAAAACTGACATATGCAGAAGTCGTTAACATTGTCGATGGCCAGGTACTTGGGGGCAGAGAAGGACTACATAAAACGTTAAATAAATTCGTTATTGGGGCTATGAAATTAGAAGCGATGATGCGCTATACAGAAGCGGGGAACTTACTTATTATCGGTAACCGTACGAACGCACATCAATTAGCATTAGAAACAGGGGCTGCTGTATTAATTACAGGTGGATTTGATACAGAAGAGCATGTGAAAAAGTTAGCAGATGAATTGAAATTGCCAATTATTTCGAGTAGTTATGATACATTTACGGTCGCAACGTTAATTAACCGTGCAATTTATGATCAACTTATTAAGAAAGAAATTGTACTAGTTGAAGATATTTTAACACCAATTGAAGAAACACTATATTTAAAGCCTAGTGACATAGTGCAGAAATGGCATGAGTACAATGAAGAGACGATGCATGGACGCTATCCAATTGTGGATGAAAATAAAAAGGTGTTAGGTATCGTAACTTCGAAAGATATGATTGGTGTTGCGAAAGATACACCGATTGATAAAGTGATGACGAAACACCCTATTACGGTAAATGGAAAAATGTCTGTCGCAGCTGCAGCACGTATGATGGTGTGGGAAGGTATTGAATTACTTCCTGTTGTGGAGGATGGAAATAAATTGCAAGGTATCATTAGTCGTCAAGATGTACTTCAGGCCTTGCAGATGATTCAGCGTCAACCACAAGTTGGTGAAACGATTGATGACATTGTAACGAATCAATTTATGACGCCGAAAGAAGCAAAAAATGAGCATTTATATCAATTTTCAGTGACACCACAAATGACGAATTCAATCGGGACGTTATCTTACGGTGTATTCACAACAATTGTGACAGAAGCAACAAACCGCGTCATTCGTGCGCAGAAGAAGAGCGATTCAATTGTTGAGAACTTAACAATTTATTTCGTAAAGCCGGTTCAAATTGATAATGTTGTATCGGTTCATCCGAAAGTATTAGAAATTGGGCGTAAATTTGGTAAGGTAGATGTAGAAGTGCATCATGAAGGTAATGTTGTCGGGAAAGCATTGTTAATGGTGCAACTGATCGATAAATAAAAAGATGGAACAAATCGCTTTGATTTGTTCCATCTTTCTTTGTTTTATTGGGTTTTAAAGTTATTACTAAAGGTGTGGGGGAGTTTTAGTGGGAAAGCAAAGGAGTAGCAGGATATATATATAAGGATAGATAATTGAATAATTAGAAAAAATGGAATGTTAATTCATTTAGAATGTATACTATGTTATAATTATATTGTAAGATAATGGATGTCGGAAGGAGGATACAACATGTCATCAGAATTACTCTTTTTTGGTGGTATCGCACTCTTTTATTTCCTTGTGATGATACCAATTCAATACTTATACTTACAAGGATTAAATGAAAAAAAGAAAAGAACAGGATTATCTCAGCAAGAATTATACAAACAGATGTCTTTTGAAGAAGAACAATTACATTTTCACGTGCAAGGTAACCTCTTTAATATACCATCTGCGTTTGTTGCATATATGATTTTGAAAGTTAAGGGACGTAAAAAAGCATCACAATATTGATGCTTTTTTTACGTTGTTTTATAAGATTCGGCTTCTTTGACTGCTAATGGTAGAAAGTGTTTATATTGGCGGAATCCATTAAATGTACTCGCACTGCCAAGTAAAATAAACAAAACACCAACGATAATGCGTGCAGTTGAAAGTTCTAAAAAGAATTGGTTTATCCCAAAGAATAGGACGAATAAGCCGAGTGCCATTGCGGATTTTCCTGAGAGCCAACCTTTCTCCATTGGACGGTTTGTACGAAAGAATTTTGTTTTGTAGAAGAGGTACAACACAAATGAGATGATAATACAAAAGACGAATACAGGCATAATACACGCTCCCATTGATTGGTATAAAAATAACGATTTAGAAAAAAGAAAAATCTAAACTTTCTAATTTTTATTATAAAGCAATTGTTCGCATGTATGAAATGTTTTCCGTTATAATGGGGGATAAAGTGAAACTTTAATTAGTGTGGGGAGATCCCACGTACTAATTATTAGCCCTCACCAATCGGGCTTTTACGTGCATCCGGGCTCCAAATTAATTTTGCCCCATTGTTTTTAATACTTTTGAGGTGGGAGTCTTACTACACGTTAATGCGGGATAAAATGAAGAAGTTGAATAAAAAGGAGATTATACATATGCATGAACAAATTTTAGGAGCAATTAAAGAGTTTGATACAATTATTATTCATCGTCATGTACGTCCGGATCCAGATGCGTTAGGTTCTCAGTGCGGACTTGGTACAATTCTGCAAGAATCGTTTCCAGAGAAAAATATTTATATGGTTGGGTACAACGAGCCTTCTTTAGCGTTTTTACGAGTAATGGATGATATTGAAGATAGTGTATATGAAGATGCACTTGTTATCGTTTGTGATACAGCAAATCAAGAGCGTGTTTGTGATCAACGTTATGCAAAAGGAAAGATGGTAATTAAAATTGATCATCATCCGAATGAAGACCCGTACGGAGATATTACGTGGGTGGATACGACAGCTAGTTCTACAAGTGAAATGATTTATGAGTTTTACAGTTATGGAAAAGATAAAGGATTAACGATATCAAAGGAAGCAGCTCGCCTTATTTTAGCGGGTATTGTCGGTGATACAGGTCGTTTCTTATTCCCAAATACAACAGCGAAAACACTTCGTTACGTAAGTGAGCTTGTTGATATGGACGTGAAATTCACAGATTTATACAATGAAATGTATAAGACAAAAGAAAAGATTGCTCGTTTAAACGGTTATATTTTACAAAATTTCACGATGGTAGAAGAAGGCGCAGCATACATTAAATTAACGAAAGAGGTACTAGAAGAGTTTGATGTACTTTCTACTGAAGCATCTGGTGTTGTCGGGGCGCTTGGTAATATTGATGGATTAAAGGCATGGGTTCTATTTTTAGAGGAAGATGATGTTATTCGTGTTCGTCTTCGCTCAAAAGGACCAGTTATTAATAAATTAGCAATGCAATATAATGGCGGAGGACATCCGATGGCTTCTGGTGCAAAAGCATCTTCTTGGGAAGAAGCGGATCGTCTTTTTGCTGATTTACGTGAGCTGTGTAAATAAGAAGTTGTATGTTGAATGAAAGAGAAGGAGAGGCGCTGAAGCCCTCCTTCTTTATTTTTCTTTCTCTATATCAATACTAATTTCAAGTACGGTATCAAAAGAGACTGTGTCTACTTTAAAGCGGTATATACGATCGTAATGTTTGTACGTTTTATTTTCGATGACTTTTTTGAGCAGGTCTTTATTTTTTGCGATGCTTTGAATGTTTTTCGTTAAAAGATGCTGGAGATCATTATGGATAGAAGTGATCATGTTTTCAAGTGTAAGATTGTCTAAATCATATTTTTTTCGATTTATAATTTTTATTTTGATTTCTTGAATTGTTAAGAGTCGTTTATTTTCTGTGTTCAATTTCTCTTGGTCTTCGAGAAGGACGTGGAGTTTTGCTTCTTGTTTTTCGATAATTTCTTTTTGTTCTGCTATTTTACTAGCTTGTTCTTCTTGAAAAACACCGTATATGTACAAAAAAACAAACCAGCTCAACACTCCTCCAACAGCAGCGCCAGCTAAAACTAAATACCACCTTTTGGCTGTATTGGCACTGGGTACTCTCATACATGTTCCTGTGTAAGCCATTTAATAATAATAAGACCAGTTTGCATACCGCCAGTTGCAAAAAAAATAAGGAGAATTTGTTTTACGATATCTTTCATATCTCCGCCAAAGAAGCTTCTTTCAAAGCTATAAAAGGTATCGAACGTTCCGCCAATTGCTGCAACGAGTGCCCAAATTCTTAAATTTTGGGCAAATTGATTAATATAAGTTAGAGCTGGTTTTCCGACGAGAAATGCACCAAATCCGCCAATTAATGAACCACCAAGTATAACTCCAAAGGCAATAAAGTAACTAATAATAAGCAGAGAGAAAAAAGTATGTTCTCTTACATCCATCGTCATTCCCCTTTCTTCTTCATATATATGGACAAAGTCTGAGAAGTATGTTTTGATTTCCGCTTTCCTCATCACCTATAATAAAAGTAGTCACATAGGTAAAGAGAGGGTACAACAGTGAAGTTTGTGCATTTACAATGTCAAACCGTTTTTAGTTTATTAAAAAGTGCTTGTAAAATCGATGAGCTTGTCATTCGGGCGAAAGAGCTTGGATTTTCATCGCTGGCCATTACAGATGAAAATGTTATGTATGGAGTTATTCCGTTTTATAAAGCATGCAAAAAAAATGGTATACAGCCTATTATCGGCTTAACAGCTTCTATTTTTAGTGAAGAAGAAGAAAGGTCTTATCCACTCGTATTACTTGCTGAGAATGAAATAGGCTATCAAAATTTATTAAAGATTTCTAGCAGCATTATGACGAAGTCAAAAGAAGGTATCCCGAAGAAGTGGCTTGCTCATTATGCGAAAGGATTAATTGCAATTTCACCAGGGAAAGACGGAGAGATTGAACAGCTATTATTAGAAGACAAAGAGAGTCAGGCTGAAGACGTAGCCCATACGTATCAAAATATGTTCAGCAATTTTTATATAAGTTTGCAGCATCATGCGATTCAAGATGAACTGCTTTTACAAGAAAAACTGCCTGAATTTATTAATAAGGTAAACGTTCCAGTCGTTGCAACAAATGATGTTCGCTATATTAATCAAAGTGACGCACTTGTTCATGAATGTTTATTATCTGTTGAAGGCGGAACGAAAATGACTGATCCAGATAGGCCGAGAATGAAAACGGATCAGTATTATTTAAAGTCATCGGATGAAATGGAAGCACTATTTTCTCATGCTGAGGAAGCGATTCAAAATACAATAACAATCGCGGAACGTTGCCAAGTAGAAATTCCTTTCCATGTAAATCAACTACCGAAGTTTCCTGTTCCATCTAACGAGACGAATGATACGTATTTGCGTCGTGTTTGTGAAGAAGGCTTAAGTAAACGATATGGTACGCCGAAAGAAGTGCATATACAGCGTTTGAATCATGAATTACATGTGATTTCTCGTATGGGATTTAGTGATTATTTCCTCATCGTATGGGACTTTATGAAATATGCACATGAAAATCAGATTTTAACTGGGCCAGGCCGTGGATCGGCAGCGGGTTCACTCGTTTCTTACGTATTGGAAATTACAGATATTGATCCAATTGAATATGACTTATTATTTGAAAGGTTTTTAAACCCTGAACGTGTGACACTTCCAGATATTGATATTGATTTTCCAGATATAAGACGTGATGAGATGATTCGATATGTGAAAGATAAATATGGTCAGCTTCGTGTTGCTCAAATTGTAACGTTCGGAACTCTTGCAGCGAAAGCCGCAATTAGAGACATTGCTCGTGTAATGGGGCTCCCGCCAAGAGATATCGACATATTTTCAAAACTTATCCCATCAAAGCTTGGTATAACGTTAAAAGATGCATATGAGGAATCGCAATCGCTCCGTGAGTTTATACAAGGGAATCTTTTGCATGAGCGTGTGTTTGAAATTGCAAAACGTGTAGAGGGATTACCGCGTCATACGTCTATTCATGCAGCTGGCGTTATAATGAGCCAAGAACCGTTAACGGGAAGTATAGCGATTCAAGAAGGGCATAACGATGTTTATGTTACGCAATATCCAGCTGATGCACTAGAAGAACTTGGATTGCTCAAGATGGACTTTTTAGGCTTACGTAATTTAACGTTACTTGAAAATATTATAAAGTTTATTGTTAAAAAAACTGGGAAACAAATTGATATAAGAAATTTACCTCTTCAAGATGAAAAGACGTTTCAATTGTTAGGAAGAGGGGATACAACAGGTGTATTCCAGCTTGAATCAGGTGGTATGCGAAATGTACTTCGCGGGTTAAAACCAAATGAATTTGAAGACATAGTTGCTGTTAACTCTTTATACAGACCAGGACCGATGGAACAAATTCCAACCTTTATTGAATCGAAGCATGGGGAAAGACGAATTGAATATTTACATCAGGACTTAAAGCCTATTTTAGAACGAACATACGGCGTAATCGTATACCAAGAACAAATAATGCAAATCGCATCGAAGTTAGCTGGATTTTCGCTTGGAGAAGCGGATTTACTGCGCCGTGCTGTGAGTAAAAAGAATCGTGATATTTTAGATCAAGAACGCAAGCACTTTGTTCAAGGTTGTTTGGAAAACGGATACGATGAGACATCTTCAGAACAAATTTACGATTTAATTGTAAGATTTGCAAATTACGGTTTTAACCGAAGTCACGCTGTAGCTTACAGTATGATTGGGTACCAGCTTGCATATTTAAAAGCGAATTATACGCTGGAATTTATGACTGCGTTATTATCAAGCGCAATTGGAAATGAAGATAAGATTGTGCAGTATGTACGAGAAACGAAGCGGAAAGGTTTTCACGTTTTACCGCCGTCTCTTCAGAGAAGTGGTTACAACTTCCAAATAGAAGGGAATGCGATTCGATATAGTTTACTTTCGATTCGGAATATCGGAATGGCTACCGTGACTGCGCTACTCGAAGAACGAGAGAAAAAAATGTTCGAAGATTTATTTGAATTTTGTCTTCGTATGCCATCAAAATTTGTAACAGAGCGAAATTTAGAAGCGTTTGTCTGGTCTGGATGTTTTGACGATTTTGGTGTTTCGAGGACGACGTTATGGAAAAGTCTTAAAGGAGCGTTAGAGTATGCAAATCTTGCACGTGACTTTGATTTAGGGGATGCTGTTCCGAAATCAAAATATGTACAAGGAGAAGAGCTATCCTTTATTGAACAGTTAAATAAGGAGAAGGAAGCACTCGGTTTTTATTTATCTAGCTATCCGACAGCGCAGTATGCGGAGTTAGGAAAAGAATTAGAAATCCCATCTCTTGCTCAGGCGATGCGACATAAGAAAAAAGTACAAAGAGCAATCGTATATATAACAAGTGTGAAAGTTATTCGTACGAAAAAGTTGCAAAAGATGGCGTTTATTACATTCTGTGATCAAAATGATGAAATGGAAGCCGTCATTTTTCCAGAAACGTATATACATTTTTCACACAGGTTACAAGAAGGGGAAATTGTTTTAGTTGATGGTACGATTGAGCAAAGAAATCATAAGTTGCAATGGATCGTGAATGGACTCTATCCGCTAGAAGAAATGGATGTTTATGAAGGAATGAAAGAAGCATCTGTTTACGTGAAATTGCCGTCTCAATATGAAAAAAAGCTTGTAAATCAAGTTACGAAAATATTGTTTGATTATTCAGGTTTTACGAAAGTACTAATTTATTATGAAAAGGAACATAAAATGGTACAATTATCTCGAAGTTTATCGATTCATCCAAGTGAAGAATGTCTAGGAGCACTTCGTGAAATTGTCGGTGACGAAAATGTCGTTGTGAAAATATAATGGACAATTTCCCTACACTTCGATTATTATAGTAGTAGTGTTCGTGGTCAGACCACTTGGAGAAATTGATATCAGCAAGCATAATTTGAGGAGAGTGGATAGTTTGTCAACACTTCGTGAAGAAGCACTTCACATGCATAAAGTGCATCAAGGAAAATTAGAAACTGTATCAAAAGTAAAAGTAGAAAATGCAAAAGATTTAAGTCTTGCATATTCTCCAGGGGTTGCAGAGCCTTGTAAAGAAATTTATGACGATAAAAGTAAGGTATATGAATATACAATGAAGGGAAATATGGTAGCAGTTGTGACAGATGGAACGGCTGTACTTGGTCTTGGTAACATTGGACCTGAAGCATCTCTTCCAGTAATGGAAGGTAAAGCTGTATTATTCAAGAGCTTTGCTGGTGTAGATGCATTCCCGATTGCCTTAAATACAAACGATGTAGATAAAATTGTTGAAACTGTAAAGTTAATGGAGCCAACTTTTGGCGGTGTAAACTTAGAAGATATCGCAGCACCAAACTGCTTCGTTATTGAAGAACGTTTGAAAAAAGAGACAAACATTCCAATATTCCATGATGATCAACACGGAACAGCTATCGTAACAGTAGCAGGCCTTGTGAACGCGCTGAAGTTAGTTGGAAAGAAAATGTCTGACATTAAAGTTGTCGCAAATGGTGCAGGTGCAGCAGGTATTGCAATCATTAAACTGTTATATCGCTATGGTGTACGTGACGTTATTATGTGTGACCGTAAAGGTGCAATCTATGAAGGTCGTCCTGTCGGTATGAATCCGGTGAAGGATGAAGTTGCAAAATATACAAATAAGAATCGTATCGAAGGTTCTTTAGCTGACGTTTTACAAGGTGCGGACGTATTCATTGGTGTATCTGCAGCAGGTGCATTAAATGAAGAGATGGTTCGTACGATGAATGACGATGCAATTATTTTTGCAATGGCGAATCCGGTTCCAGAAATTATGCCAGAATTGGCAAAAGCAGCGGGCGCAGCTGTTGTTGGAACAGGTCGTTCGGACTTCCCGAACCAAGTAAATAATGTACTAGCGTTCCCAGGTATTTTCCGCGGTGCACTTGATGTACATGCGACACAAATTAATGAAGAAATGAAGATGGCAGCTGTACAAGCCATTGCAGAGCTTGTATCAGAGGATGAGTTGAATGCAGACCATATCATTCCAGCGCCATTTGACGCGCGTGTAGCGCCTCAAGTAGCGGCTTACGTTGCGAAAGCAGCAATGGAGACAGGAGTAGCTCGCCGTCAAGTAGATCCAAATGAAGTCGCTGAGAAAACAAAACAATTAGCGCTGATTGGTAAAGAATAAGCGAGGAATTTCCATTGACATCATCAAATACAAAAGTATATCTCGAAATTGTAAAAAAAATCCGATCCATTATGGAAGAGGATTGTTTAGTAGCAGGGGATCGTTTGCCGTCTGAGCGTGAGTTAAGTTCACGCTTAAATGCTGGACGTTCCTCTGTAAGAGAAGCATTACGTGCGTTAGAACTGGTAGGATTAATTGAAACGAGACGTGGTGAGGGGACGTTTATTCGAAACTTTTACGATAACGGTCTTGTACAATTAATTGCTCCGTTCTTGCTGCAAGATGAGAAAACAATTCGGGATTTATTACAAACAAAACGATTGCTTGAGAAAGATATGATTCGACTTGTATGTAATTTACCGAAAGAAACGTTTTCTAAAGTACTAAGTAAATTACACCAAGTGCTTGAAGAAAATGAAAGCTCAATTCCGGTGCTTCATCAAACGTTCTTTAAAACACTTATTGAACAATTCGATAATTATTTACTCTATCGCATTTGGATGATCGTAAATGATTACGTTGCAACTCTTTCTTGTGAAGTTTCAGGAGATTCTATCGAAATCTATAGAAAGCTTTATGTTACTTTGGAAGTGAAACAAGAAAATGATGCGTTAAAAATTTACGATGAATTAGTAGAGAATATACAGTTTCACTCGTAATGTATAAAATTTGTCGAAATGACCATGACACGTTATGACAAACATTCTACCGCATAGCGGTTAAAGTTAAACGTAAAGAGAGAGGTTATTAGACAGATTGAGAAGATAAGGCTAACATCAAACATTGGTGTTAGCCCCATTTTCTTCTTACGCTAACCTTAGCTCTCAACGAAGGGGGTCAAATTGTGCTAAGAGATTTATTCGTGAAAAAGAAAAAGTACGCTGCAATACCTTCAGAACAAGTACGAAAAGATGTACCAGATGGCGTTATGACAAAATGTCCGAAATGTAAAAAAATCATGTATACGAAAGAGCTTCTTAAAAATTTAAAAGTATGCGTGAATTGTGGATATCATCATCCGATGAATGCATGGGAACGCCTTGATAGTATATTGGACGAAGGTTCATTTCGTGAGTATGACAAAGAGATGGTTTCACTAAATCCACTTGAGTTTCCGGGATATGAAGAGAAACTAGAAAACGATCGTAAGAAGACTAAATTGAATGAAGCGGTTGTAACTGGTGAAGGAACAATTGATGACATGCTTGTTGTTGTTGCAGTAATGGATTCTCGTTTTCGAATGGGCAGCATGGGCTCTGTTGTAGGAGAGAAAATTGCCCGTGCGGTTGAAAAGGCATACGACTTACAAGTTCCATTTATTATCTTTACTGCGTCGGGTGGTGCTCGTATGCAAGAAGGGATATTAAGTTTAATGCAAATGGCGAAAACAAGCGTAGCTTTGAAAAAGCATAGTAATGCAGGAGGGTTATTTATTTCTGTTATGACTCACCCAACGACGGGCGGGGTTTCAGCGAGTTTTGCTTCACTTGGTGATTACAATCTTGCAGAGCCAGGTGCACTTATCGGATTTGCTGGTAGACGCGTAATTGAACAAACAGTGCGTGAAAAACTGCCGGAAGATTTCCAAACGGCAGAATTTTTACTAGAGCACGGTCAATTAGATGCGGTGGTGCATCGTGATGATATGAGAGAATCACTCCGTAAGATTTTAGAGGTTCATCAAGGAGGGGAAATGGCTGTATGGCAGAGCTAGAATTTGAGAAACCAGTTGTTGAGCTAAGAAATAAGATTCGTGAACTGAAAGACTATACGAAAAACAGCCAGATGGACTTCAGTGAGGAGATTCGTATTTTGGAGGACAAGCTAGAAAAACTAGAGGAAGATATATACGGCAATATGAAAGTATGGGACCGTGTTCAAATTGCTCGTCATGCAGAACGACCGACAACGCTCGATTATATTGAGCACTTATTTACTAATTTTTTTGAATGTCATGGAGATCGCCTATTTGGCGACGATGCAGCGATTGTCGGCGGCATTGCGAAATATAAGGGGATGCCTGTAACTGTAATTGGGCACCAACGCGGAAAAGATACGAAAGAAAATATTCGTCGTAATTTTGGGATGCCTCATCCAGAAGGATATCGAAAAGCACTGCGTCTAATGAAACAAGCGGAAAAGTTTAATCGTCCCATTATTTGTTTCATCGATACGAAGGGAGCTTATCCTGGTAAAGCAGCTGAAGAACGTGGACAAAGTGAGGCAATTGCCCGTAATTTATTTGAAATGGCGGGTTTAACTGTACCTGTTATTTGTATCGTTATCGGTGAAGGTGGTAGCGGTGGTGCGTTAGGTCTTGGAGTAGGAGATTACATTCATATGCTAGAAAATTCCACTTATTCTGTCATTACACCAGAAGGTGCGGCGGCGATTCTTTGGAAAGATGCTGGTAAAGCAAAAGAAGCTGCAGAAGCGATGAAGATTACAGCATTAGATTTGAAAGAATTAGGTGTAATTGACGAAATTATTCCAGAGGCAAAAGGCGGAGCGCATCGTAATGTTTTGAAACAATCAGAAAATATAGATTTAATGCTTAAGAAAACTTTTGAACAATTAAGCGGAATTTCGAAAGATGAATTAATCGAAAAACGTTATGAAAAATATATGAAAATTGGGCAAGTTTCGTTTTCAAACGCTTCCATTGGGATAAAATAATAAAAGCGTGCGTTCCTCTTCGCGAATGCACGTTTTTATTATGAAAAGACACATCTTCTCCATTGTGTTTTTGTATTTTTTCGTGTTATTTTATTATAAGGCAAATAATCTTTATGAGGTGAGTACAAATGAAACGTATTGGTGTATTAACAAGTGGTGGAGATTCACCTGGTATGAATGCTGCCATTCGTGCAGTTGTTCGTAAAGCGATTTTCCATGATATTGAAGTATATGGTATTTACCATGGATACGCTGGTTTAATTTCTGGTCATATTGAAAAATTAGAACTTGGTTCTGTTGGCGATATTATCCACCGTGGTGGTACAAAATTATATACAGCAAGATGTCCTGAGTTTAAAGACCCAGAAGTACGACTAAAAGGAATCGAGCAATTAAAGAAACATGGTATTGAAGGACTTGTTGTTATTGGTGGAGATGGTTCTTACCAAGGCGCAAAAAAATTAACTGAGCAAGGATTCCCATGTGTAGGTGTACCAGGTACAATCGACAATGATATCCCTGGAACAGACTTCACAATTGGTTTCGATACAGCTTTAAATACTGTTATTGATGCAATTGATAAAATCCGTGATACAGCTACATCTCATGAACGTACATATGTTATCGAAGTAATGGGACGTCACGCTGGAGATATCGCATTATGGGCTGGTTTAGCTGATGGTGCAGAAACTATCTTAATTCCAGAAGAGAAGTATGACATGGAAGATGTTATCGCTCGTCTGAAACGCGGTAGTGAACGTGGCAAAAAGCACAGTATTATCGTTGTAGCTGAAGGTGTTGGAAGTGCAATTGACATCGGTAAGCACATTGAAGAAGCAACAAGCTTTGATACTCGTGTAACTGTATTAGGTCACGTACAACGTGGTGGATCACCAAGTGCACAAGACCGTGTATTAGCTAGTCGTCTTGGCGCAAGAGCAGTTGAATTATTAATTGCTGGTAATGGCGGACGTTGTGTTGGTATTCAAAATAATAAACTTGTTGATCATGACATTATCGAAGCGTTAGCTCAAAAGCATACAATCGATAAAGATATGTATCAATTATCTAAAGAATTATCTATCTAATTGGCTTAATGCCTTGTATTTGGGAACGGTTTCATAATTTTTCGGAGGTGCAATATGCGTAAAACTAAAATTGTATGTACTATAGGTCCTGCTAGTGAAAGTATTGAGAAATTAGAGCAATTAATGGAAGCGGGTATGAACGTTGCTCGTTTAAACTTCTCTCATGGTAGCCATGAAGAGCATGGAGCTCGTATTAAAAATATTCGTGAAGCTTCAAAGAAAACTGGTAAAACAGTTGGTATCTTACTTGATACAAAAGGTCCAGAAATCCGTACACATGACTTCGTAGACGGACAAGCTGAGCTTGTAACAGGTGCAGAAGTAATTCTTTCAACTGAACAAGTATTAGGAACTGCAGAGAAGTTCTCTGTATCTTATGCTGGTCTTTATGATGATGTTAATCCAGGTTCTCGTATTCTAATCGATGACGGTCTTATCGAACTAGAAGTAATCGAGAAAGCTGACGGAAACATCCGTACAAAAGTATTAAACAGCGGAACTGTAAAAAATAAAAAAGGTGTTAACGTACCGAACGTAAGCATTAAGCTTCCTGGTATCACTGAAAAAGACGTACAAGATATCGTTTTCGGTATCGAGCAAAAAGTTGATTTCATCGCAGCATCTTTCGTACGTAAAGCATCTGACGTATTAGAAATTCGTGAATTATTAGAAGGGCATAACGCTCGATACATCCAAATCGTACCAAAAATCGAAAACCAAGAAGGTATCGACAACATCGATTCAATCTTAGAAGTTTCTGACGGTTTAATGGTTGCTCGTGGTGATATGGGTGTAGAAATTCCACCAGAAGAAGTACCATTAGTACAAAAACGTCTAATCAAAAAATGTAACGTATTAGGCAAACCAGTTATTACTGCAACACAAATGTTAGATTCTATGCAACGTAACCCACGTCCAACTCGTGCGGAAGCAAGTGACGTAGCAAACGCAATCTTTGATGGAACAGATGCAATCATGCTTTCAGGTGAAACTGCTGCGGGTCAATACCCTGTAGAAGCTGTAACAATGATGGCTAACATTGCGGTACGTGTTGAAAAATCATTACAATATGAAGATATGTTCAAAAAACGTATTAAAGAGTTCACTCCAACAATTACAGATGCAATTAGCCAATCTGTTGCGCACACAGCACTTGCTCTTGATGTAGCTGCAATCGTAGCTCCAACAGAAAGTGGACATACTGCGAAAATGATCTCTAAATACCGTCCGAAATCTCCAATCGTAGCTGTAACATCTGACGAGCAAGTAGGACGTCGTCTTGCACTTGTTTGGGGTGTACAAGCGTTTATGGCTGGGAAACGTGCAGCTTCTACTGACGAAATGTTAGATACAGCAATTCAAACAGGTATGGATGCGGGTCTAATCGGACTTGGAGATACTGTAGTAATCACTGCTGGTGTTCCAGTTGCTGAAACTGGTACAACAAACTTAATGAAAATCCACGTTGTTGGTGAAGAAGTTGCTAAAGGACAAGGAATCGGTCGTAAAGCTGCAAAAGGTAAAGTAGTTGTAGCGAAAACAGCTGCTGAAGCTGTAGCGAACGTAAACAAAGGTGATATCCTTGTTACAACAAGCACTGATAAAGATATGATTCCTGCAATTGAAAAAGCTGCTGCTCTAGTTGTAGAAGAAGGCGGTCTAACAAGTCATGCAGCTGTTGTAGGTGTATCAATCGGTATTCCTGTTATCGTTGGTGTAAACGGCGTAACAACAACTTTAAAAAGTGGCCAAGAAGTAACAGTTGATGCAGCACGCGGAATTGTTTATAATGGACATGCGGAAGTGCTATAAGAAGTAATACGGAGAGAAGGATCGGAGTCCTTCTCTTTTTTTTACACAAAAAAGGATAGAGATAGCTTTAAGCACCTGAAATCGCTTTGAAAAACGTTTGTTATAATATTTAGTGGAAGAGGGTTATCTGTACTTTGTAAAGCTTGTATGAGTGTTTTAAGGGGCTTATAAGGGGTTTTGCAAGGGTGATGCTTTCAAACCTTTTGAATGAAATATGAAGGAGTGTGGAGCTGTGAAGTGGTTGCTATTCTTACTTATTGTAATACCGGCGATTGAGATTACGGTATTGATAGGATCGAGTCATGTAATAGGTTTATGGTCTACGTTCGCTATGATTGTATGTACGGGTATTGTGGGTGTATATTTGGCGAAACGACAAGGGTTTAAAGTACTTAGAGAGATTCAATTTAGGTTAAATAGAGGAGAAATGCCGGGTGATACGGTTCTAGATGGTATTTTTATATTCGTAGGAGGTATTCTTTTAGTACTGCCTGGATATGTGACGGATATAATAGGTTTTATCTTTGTTGTTCCTGTAACGAGGGCTTTATTGAAGCCGGTTGTTATGAAGTGGATTGATTGGAAATTTAGAAAGAGAACTACTATTATTGTTCAGAAATAACGCGTAGATTATAGCGATCTACGCGTTATTTTTTTGTTTGCTATTTATGGTCAATTGTTAGCTGGGGGATTATTGTTAGTTATTAAACGATAGGATAAAGAGGGTTCTTGTGAATTTAAAGTGTTATATTATGGTGGTGTTCTTGCTTGTAGTAAGATTCGACTAGTGAGCAGAAGTTAGATAGGAGAAGAGAAATTACTGATTAAAGGGTTCATCTACCTTGTTTTGTATATTTATTCATTTACATAAAAAGTAATAAATGTAAGTAATAATTATAT